>SDWK01000887.1 GCA_004195335.1 Shewanella sp. | reverse complement strand
CCCTAATTGGGTAACTGGTGTATTCTAATTGGGTTTTTCGTGTACCCTAATTGGGTAAATAGGATGTTTTTCAGTTGATAACTCACATACTGGTATTATCCATTTATTATCAATTACTTATATTGTGTAGTGATTCCATTTTTAGAATGACTATTCATTAGCTTATCCCCAGCCCTCACATATCGATATAAATAACGATGAAACCCTCAGCATTAGAGTACTTAGTATCCAATCCGTGTACTCTAATTGGGATAACAATTAATTGAGGTGTACGCTAATTGGGTAACTCTGCGTTCTGTTTTTCACGTTTGATAACCACTAATTTCGCTCATTTGTACTTCATAAACACACCGTGGTGGCTAATAATCAACCTTTTAGAGTTTTATTAAAAACTATTAGGGATGATAGATCGCAACCTGGGAATTAGGTGTATTCTAATTGGGGCACATGGTGTACTCTAACTGGGTTCGAGCATAGGGATGATCATGGACTTATCAGAGAAGCTATTACCAGCAGAGCAAGAGCCGTTAAACGGCCAACTCCTCCAAATAAACAGTGCTACCAGCGTACAACCTAATGTTCTGCTCAGAACAGGCGTCTTCACACCAGTAGGCCGCCGAACCAACACCACCGAATTAAAAGCGATGGACCTCAGTCAAGATCTCGTACACCTAGAAATCTGTCAAAAAGAGGGTTATGACTCTGTCGCTGTGAAAGGTCAACGACTGAATGTCGAAACGGATTTTAAGATCTGGTGCGGTATCGTCTTAGTCTTTAGCAAATATGGTTACGCCTCTAATATTGTAAAGCTCACATTTGGTGAATTTGCAAAACATTGTGGCTATCCAAGTCGTCGCTTTGATAAGAACCTCCGTCGACAGATAGGTGAATCACTAGAACGCATACAGAGCCAAAGCCTAACTTTTAGACGCAAGAATGCCGAAAAAGCGGTCCATACCGGTATGCTATTACGTGCTATGTATGATGGTGAAGAGGATATTGTCGAGTTAATGGCCGATACAACCCTCTGGGATCTATATAACCTTGATTACCAGGTCCTGGTAAGTTTAAGAGTCTTAGATAAACTCCCGCGAGCAGAGGTAGCACAATGCCTGTATTTGTTTTTCACATCATTACCTAATAATCCCCACCCTGTATCCTTTGAACGCTTAAGAGAGCGTTTACGACTCGAAACAAGCAAGAAAGAAGCTAATAATGAGAATTGATTCAAACCAAGATGGGTTAATACAAACTTAGGAGGTTTGCCTTTAGGCCAATGAGCGCAATCAATAGACTGAAACCATAAGCCGATATCCTTCAAAATAAGCTCTCTACAATGTTTGCTCCAAAATGAAGCCTTAGAAACATTAACGACCACTGCATCAGCCCTATTTGGCAAGAACAAGTGAATGTATGACCATTCTTTACTTAAGAACCTATCACGATCAGCCGCAGTCAACTTAACACCGTAACCGGCACCACTTTCTTTACGTAAGCCATTATTCCATGCAGTAACTATCATAATCATCTTGATTCCGTATCTAAATCAATTGTACCGACTCTACATGTGAGCATAGAGGAGAGCTTTTAATGTTGCCGTTTTTTTGATATCTAGTATTCAGAACCATTACTTCAGTCTGGAAATTAAACATGACTAAGAAAGAATACGAACGACTAAGTTATCAGCTAGAACACCTCAAGATAGTAACCAATAATGCACTTAAATCGCTCGAATTAAACTTAAAAAGTATTGAGAACTTAGAAGCCCAGCTTCAAGAGTTTATACATGAGGAACGCCCAACATCGCCAACGTATATACCACCTGTAAGCCAAGTAGATGTAAACAGTAAACCAAGTGACTTAATAAGAATGAAAGAAGTCATACGAATGACGGGATTTAGCCGTAGCACTATATATTTGAAGATGAAAAAGAGAGACTTCCCACAAGCTATCTCTCTTGGTTGTAGATCAATTGCATGGCTGCGTAAAGACGTCAAAGATTGGATTTTATCTAAAGTAAATACGAGCAGAAAGCTGACAGAGTAAAATAATAGGAGGATAAGACGATCCCCCACACTAAAATTTTAACTCACATCTTTAATAGCTTCGATAAGCTTCTTATCATTTATCTTATCGCGCATATGGATCAGGCCGCGAACAAGTTTAGCCGAACTGATATTCTTACCACTCATTTCCTGAAGCTCATCGAGCCAAAGATTTAGCTCAGCCTTATCATTCTCAGTTAATCGCATTGGGACAGGAGAAGTACCGGTCGTCACGTTACGCCTGGTCATGACTGTCGTGATCTTCGCTTCAGCCTTAGATTCAACTTGAGGTTTCTTGTCTTTCCTTCTGCTTAATGCAGTAACACCAGTTAGTTTATTCATATTTTGTATTACACTTGTTATACATTTAAAAGATTGCTAATTTCTTTTGCAAGGCTACGATAATCATCATTAGTTGCACTCTTAGGCTGGTAGCTCAGTAGAGTTTCACCGCTAACACTCGCCTGCCCAATCGCTTCAGAACGACGAACTGTCGCCTTAAGCACCTTGTCACCTAGGCCGTTCAACTGTTCATCGAGGAAGTTATTGATCAGTTTATTAGCCTTAGCATACTCATTACGAAACACTGCATAATTCACGTCTTCAGTTTCTTTGACTTCTTCTAAAGCATCGAGCAGATCGGACAAACCATTTAACGAGAACGAACCACCATCGACGGGAATTAAAAACAGATCCGCGGCCATCATGGCGTTAACAGATGTGAGGCTAAGGTTAGGAGGACAATCCAAAACAACGATATCGAAATCACTAGAGCAGCTTTCTAACTGCTTCAACAAAATACGTTCTCTGTGGACTTTAGTTAAGCTCTGTTCGATAACTCTGCTCAAACGAATATCGGTAGGACAGATACAAAGGTTAGGTATCGCAGCACCTTTAGATTGAGCCGGCATGATCGCATTCAAAATTGGATGCTTCTTGGCTGATTCGAAAACATCTGTTATCGATGTTTTAAACTCATATTGGCCGCCGGTCATAACCACGGTCAAGTTAGCCTGGGGATCTAAATCTATCACCAAGACACGCTTGCCTTCACTGGCTAATTGTGCCGATAGATTGATCACCGTAGTCGTTTTACCAACGCC
>SDWK01000123.1 GCA_004195335.1 Shewanella sp. | reverse complement strand
GCATGATAGAGAGTATTGAAATCAGAAACAAATTAATTTTTTATCATGTTCAATGCACGAAAACAGTATAACAGATACAAAAAAACCGCTATATAAGCGGTTTTTTAAAACAACATTTTAAGGATTAAATATATTCGACCGCAGTAATTTCATACTCGGTAATACCACCTGGTGTTGCGATGTTAACTTCATCATCAAGGGTTTTACCGATCAAGCCGCGGGCAATGGGCGAGCTTACCGAAATAAGGTTCTCTTTGATATTAGCTTCATCTTCACCAACAATGCGATAAGTCACTTCAACATCGGTAGAAATGTTTAAAATCGTCACAGTGGTACCGAAAATGATGCGGCCAGTGTTTGGCATTTTAGTCACATCGATGATCTGCACATGAGAGAGCTTACCTTCGATATCGCGTACACGGGCTTCACACAAACCTTGCTCTTCACGTGCGGCATGATACTCGGCATTTTCCTTCAGATCGCCAAGCTCTCTGGCTTCACCAATTGCCTGAGCGATTACAGGTCGCTTTTCAAACTTTAAATAATCTAATTCTTTACGCAATCGTTCTGCACCAACCACTGTCATCGGAACCTTGTTCATAATCCTCTTTCATCTCCTTTAAAAACAAAAGCAGTCTGTAGACTCATTAAGCCTACAGGTCAAAATACTTATATTAAGGCCATTCTATACGCTGAATGCCTTCTATGCCATCGGCTAATACTATGTGTGAACTTATTAGCGTACCTAACCTTTAAAACAGATTCCAGTATTGTTCGATACAATAAAGATAATAGTGCTTCAAAAGGTGGTTGAATCACAAGTTCATTATTCTTTCTTAAACCCGAAACAACAATTCAATAAAAGCGCTTTAGCCGATCCAGCATAAAAGTACTTAAATTCAAATCTCGTATCAGAAATGTTCACCTGTGGTCCTCAAAAAATGCGAATCAATTGAGTTTAGGAAACTTCACTGTTCTTGTAAAAATGGCGAGTTACAGCACGATTAAAAAAGGCCGCTAATGCGGCCTTCCTACTAGATTAAGTGTTGATATCACTTAATTCTACGGTGCAACTCCTGCACCGAATTTACATTCGTTTTATCGTCAGCGGCATGAGCGATACAAGTCGCAAAGGCTGCATTCAACGTGGTCGTATAGTTCACTTTATAACGTAAGGCACCACGACGAAGTTGACGAGAATCTTCAATCGCTTGACGACCTTCCGTCGTATTCACAATGTAGGTGTACTCTCCATTCTTGATACGATCAAGAATATGAGGGCGTCCTTCATGAACCTTATTGACTAAACGAGGGTTAATACCCGCTTCACCTAAAATAACAGCAGTGCCATGAGTCGCATCGATCTCATAACCTAGTCCAATAAGCTGCGCGGCTAAGTCAACAATCCGAGCTTTATCGCTGTTGCGAACAGATAACAAGGCACGGCCAGACTTAGGTACGGCTGATGTAGCACCTAACTGGGCTTTAGCATAGGCTTCGGCAAATGTTTCACCAACACCCATCACTTCCCCTGTCGAGCGCATTTCAGGACCAAGCAGAGGATCGACACCCGGGAACTTGTTGAAAGGCAATACCACCTCTTTCACAGAGTAATACGGTGGGATCACTTCTTTCGTGAAGTTCTGTGAAATTAGGCTTTGACCTGCCATCACTCGCGCCGCGATCTTAGCTAAAGGTACACCCGTCGCTTTAGAGACAAACGGTACAGTACGCGCAGCACGTGGGTTGACTTCAATCATGTAGATTTCATCATCCTTCACGGCAAACTGGACGTTCATCAAACCGATAACGCCAAGCTCTATCGCGAGCTTACCCACCTGCTCACGCATACGATTTTGAACATCGTCACTTAAGCTATAAGGCGGCAGTGAACAGCCAGAGTCTCCTGAGTGAACCCCCGCTTGTTCGATGTGTTCCATGATAGAGCCGATAACAACGGTTTCACCGTCACATACGGCATCAATATCAATTTCAATCGCGTTATCTAGGAATCGGTCCAGTAGTACCGGTGATGCATTTGATACGCTAACCGCTTCGTTAAAGTAACGACGCAAGTCTTGCTCATCATAAACAATCTCCATCGCACGGCCACCCAGTACATAAGATGGACGAACCACTAATGGATAACCGATACGCGCAGCTGAGATAACTGCACTTTCAACCGTCGTTACCGTATCATTTTCAGGTTGTTTCATCTCGAGGCGTTGAATTGCCTGCTGGAAGCGCTCACGATCTTCTGCACGGTCTATCGCATCTGGACTCGTACCAATAATCGGTACACCAGCGGCCTCTAGCTCACGAGCCAGTTTAAGCGGAGTCTGACCACCGTACTGAACGATAACGCCTTTCGGCTTTTCGATACGAACAATTTCGAGTACATCTTCAAGGGTTACAGGCTCGAAATACAGTCTGTCAGAGGTGTCGTAATCGGTCGATACCGTTTCAGGGTTACAGTTGACCATAATGGTTTCGTAACCGTCTTCACGCAAAGCTAACGCCGCATGAACACAACAGTAATCAAATTCAATACCCTGACCAATTCTGTTTGGTCCGCCACCTAAGATCATGATCTTGTCACGATTTGATGGATTAGCCTCACACTCTTCTTCATAAGTAGAGTACATGTAAGCCGTATCGGTTGAAAATTCGGCAGCACAGGTATCGACACGCTTATAAACTGGGAATATCTCATGTCTGTGACGCAATTTTCGCATCTCAGACTCACTGATACCCAGTAATAATGACAACCTAATATCAGAGAAACCTTTACGCTTTAATTTACGTAAGAAGCCTTCATTCATGCCCGACATACCTGATTCTTTAATATCGGATTCAAGCTTAATCAGCTCTTCAATTTGAACCAAAAACCACGGGTCAATATTCGTCAGGCCAAAGATATCATCAACGGAGAGTCCCGTGCGAAAAGCATCGGCAATATACCAAATACGCTCAGCACCCGGTTCTTTAAGCTCATGACGAATACGCGACATCGCTTCTGGTTCATCGATATCGATAATCGGGTCTAAACCATTCATGCCAACTTCAAGACCACGAAGGGCTTTTTGTAGCGACTCTTGGAAAGTACGGCCAATGGCCATCACTTCACCCACTGACTTCATCTGAGTCGTGAGACGGTCATTAGCACCGGCAAACTTCTCAAAGTTAAAGCGGGGTAATTTAGTCACGACATAATCGATTGCAGGCTCAAATGATGCGGGTGTATGACCACCAGTGATATCATTTTTAAGCTCATCTAATGTATAACCAATAGCCAACTTTGCCGCTATTTTAGCGATTGGGAAACCGGTTGCTTTAGATGCGAGTGCAGATGAACGTGATACACGCGGATTCATCTCGATGATAACCATACGACCATCAACGGGGTTGATACCAAACTGTACGTTTGACCCACCCGTCTCAACACCAATTTCACGCAGTACAGCAAGTGATGCATTACGCATCAACTGATACTCTTTATCCGTCAGAGTTTGCGCCGGTGCGACCGTAATAGAGTCTCCGGTATGGACGCCCATTGGATCAAAGTTTTCGATAGCACAGACGATGATGCAATTGTCATTGCGATCACGCACCACTTCCATCTCATACTCTTTCCAACCAATCAAAGATTCATCGATAAGCAGTTCGCTCGTCGGTGAGAGTTCAAGACCCTGAGAACAGATCTCCTCGAACTCCTCCTTGTTATAGGCGATACCACCGCCACTACCACCCATAGTAAATGACGGGCGGATAATACAAGGGAAACCAAGCTCTGCCACTACGGCATTCGCCTCAGCCATTGTGTGGGCAATACCGGCACGAGGACACTCAAGACCAATCGATTTCATTGCCTTATCGAAACGGCTACGATCTTCGGCTTTATCGATGGCATCGGCTGTTGCACCGATCATCTCGACATTAAATTCTTTTAGTACACCTTTGCTTTCAAGCTCAAGTGCACAGTTAAGTGCAGTCTGACCGCCCATTGTCGGAAGAATCGCATCAGGGCGCTCTTTGGCAATAATATTACGAACAACTTCCCAGTGAATCGGCTCGATATAAGTCGCATCCGCCATCTCTGGATCAGTCATAATCGTTGCAGGGTTTGAGTTTACCAGAATAACCCGGTAACCCTCTTCGCGCAGGGCTTTACAAGCCTGGGCACCAGAGTAATCAAACTCACATGCTTGTCCGATAACAATCGGGCCAGCACCTAGGATAAGAATACTTTTTATATCTGTACGTTTTGGCATTGCTTAAACCTTCTCCTGACTACTTGGCGTTTTGACGATATAGCTCAATAAGTTCAATAAAATGATTGAACAAAGGCGCTGCATCATTGGGTCCTGGACTTGCTTCAGGGTGACCCTGGAAGCTAAAGGCCGGCTTATCCGTCAAATGTATTCCTTGCAGTGAACCATCGAACAGTGACTTATGAGTCACCTTGATGTTGGCTGGTAAGCTAGATTCATCAGCGGCAAAACCATGGTTTTGGCTGGTTATCATCACATTGCCTTGTTCGATATTACTTACAGGGTGGTTTGCACCGTGATGACCAAACTTCATCTTCAAGGTTTTAGCACCAGACGCTATCGCTAATAACTGATGACCTAAACAGATGCCAAAGACCGGGATTTCCGTCTTTAAGATCTCTTGAATTGCAGCAATCGCATAGTCACAGGGCTCTGGATCCCCTGGACCATTCGATAAGAATATTCCATCAGGATTCATTGCTAATACTGTCGATGCAGGCGTTTTAGCAGGTACAACCGTCACATCACAGCCACGGTCAACAAGCATACGTAAAATATTACGTTTAACACCGTAATCATATGCGACAACTTTGTATTTGAGCTCTGATTCAGGCTTATCTTCAGGTAGGCCACCGACTAAACGCCAGCTACCACTGCGCCACTGATAAGCTTTTTCAGTCGTCACTTCTTTCGCTAAATCCATGCCTTTTAAACCAGGGAACGATTTTGCTTCGGCCAATGCTTTATCAGCATCATCACCGACTAAGATACAACCCGCTTGTGCACCTTTTTCACGTAAAATACGTGTCAACTTACGCGTATCAATATCAGCAATACCAACAATATTGTTAGCTTTAAGATATTCACTCAGACATTGCTGATTACGAAAGTTGCTGGCGATAAGAGGAAGATCTCTAATTATCAGACCATTTGCATGGACTGAGTCAGATTCAGTATCTTCATCATTGGTACCGGTATTACCAATATGAGGGTAGGTTAGAGTTACAATTTGACGAGAATAGGAAGGATCTGTCAGGATCTCCTGATAACCTGTCATTGAAGTGTTAAAAACCACTTCACCAACAGCATGTCCATCGGCACCAATTGCTGTGCCAGAGAATACAGTTCCATCTTCGAGTACGAGTAGGGCAGACTTTGTCAACGCGACCTCCATAAAGAGCCAAGCCACTGAAATATAATGGTTTTTTGTTTGTTTTAAAATACCAACTTCCGTATAAATACGAAATTTTGACAAATTCGGACAACTATATATTAATCAGTGGAGACTGTCTTTATTTTTATTATTTTTAAATATAAAAAAACCGTCATATCGACGGTTTTACAAAATAGCTAGTTCAGACCTAATACCTGCTGCATGTCATAAAGACCAGGGTCTTGCTCGACCACCCAAGATGCGGCACGCATGGCACCATTGGCGAAGGTCATTCGACTCGACGCCTTATGGGTGATCTCTAATCGCTCACCAATATCGGCAAACATCGCCGTATGCTCACCAACCAGATCGCCGGCACGAATGGTAGAGAAGCCTATCGTTTCACGATCTCGCTCACCCGTAATACCTTCACGACCATATACAGCACATTTTTCAAGATCACGACCTAAGGTTTCGGCAATCACTTCACCCATTTTGAGCGCTGTTCCCGATGGTGCATCTTTCTTATATCGATGGTGACCTTCAATAATTTCAATGTCGGTATACTCACCCATGACCTTTGCTGCAACCTCAAGTAACTTCCACATCAGGTTAACACCAACAGCCATATTGGGCGCCATTACAATAGGTGTTGTTTCGGCATAAGCTGAGATGTGCTCTTTTTGAGCATGATTGAACCCGGTAGTGCCTATTACGATGGATTTACCATTTCTAGCACACCAATCGGTATGGACTACGCTCGCTTCAGGAGAAGTGAAATCTATAAGTACATCGAAATCATCGACAACCTTATCGAGTGAATCAGTAATAGCGACATTCATTGTCCCCACACCAGCAAGTTGACCAGCATCAACACCAATTAATGTCGAACCCGCCCTTTCGATGGCGGCTCCTAACAAAATAATCGGCTGATGTCTGGCGGCTTCGATAAGAGTTCGTCCCATGCGACCACTGCTACCCGTAATAGCCACTCTTACTCGTTCACTCATCATCAGTTTCCTTATGTAAGTCACTCTTGCTGAACACTGCCACCCAGATCGAATCTATGCAATGCTGATCTTTGTTTCAAAAAAAAGCCTAAGCATTGGCTTAGGCTTTTAACATTACAGAATGTCGAGCAATTCGACTTCAAATACGAGAGCCGAATATGGCGGGATAGATGCGCCAGCACCACGCTCTCCATAGGCTAAGTGATGAGGAACATATAGCTTCCACTTCGAACCTACAGGCATAAGCTGTAATGCTTCTGTCCAACCAGCAATCACGCCAGTTATCGGGAACTCGGCAGGTTGGTCACGTACAACAGAGCTATCGAATACATCACCATTGATAAAAGTACCATGGTAGTGAGTACGAACTGTTGCATCAAGGTCTGGCTTAGCACCGGTGCCTTCACTGATAACTTCATACTGCAGGCCAGACTCCAGAATCTGAACTCCGTCACGCTTGGCGTTTTCACCTAAGAAAGTTTCGCCTTCAGCAGATGCAACTTCTGCCGCCGCCTCTTGTACTTTCTGAATACGCTGACTGATCTCAGTAAATGCAACTTGAAGATCTTGCATAGCAACTTGGCTTTCTATGCCATCGAATGCATCAGATAGACCAAGCTGTACAGCTGAGATATTGATACCTTCAAATGAGTTAGCAGCTAATTGCTCGCCTAATTGACGACCCACACCATAACTTGCTTGCTCTTCAATAGTAGTGAACTTGTCAGACATAATAATTCTACTCTCAATGATTCAATTAAATTCGCGCAATACTTTACCATATCTCCTGCGAAGATTCTTTATAACTAATAGATTATTTCATAAATTGACAACTGTTTTTAACCGCAGGTTTACTGGCCCGATATAAAGGCATGACTTGTTGTTGCATCTTAACTAAATCATCGATTCGATGGCTATGGGAAGGATGTGTCGATAGCAGTTCAGGCCCCTGTCCTCCGCCTTGTTTAGCCATATTTTGCCATAACACCATACTTTGCCCTGGGTCGAAACCCGCTCGAGCCATTAATTCCACGCCCATGACATCCGCTTCACTCTCTTGCTCTCTTC
>SDWK01000086.1 GCA_004195335.1 Shewanella sp. | reverse complement strand
CCATCACCGTAAAGCTCTTTACGGTCAACAATCATGGTGGAAAAATATTACATTATGCTGGCGATGCGATTCTAGCTGAGTTTGAAAGTATTGTTTCCGCGGTAGCATGCGCCGCATATATCCAACGTGATCTAAAAATTCGTAACAACGAACTGGAGGATGATAAAAAGGTACAGTTCCGAATAGGTGTCAATATTGGTGATGTGATTGTCGACCGTAAAGAGCTTTACGGTGATGGGGTTAATATCGCTGCTCGCCTGGAAAGTCTTGCCGAACCCGGTGGGATCTGTATCTCACAACAAGTCTTTGACCAGATCGAAAACAAACTCAGCCTCGGCTATGAATATTTGGGCATGCAGCAGGTCAAAAATATAAAGCAACCCGTAAGCACCTATCGTGTGCTCCTTGATCCAAAAGCCTCCGGTACAGTCATTCACTCTAGATCAGAAACAGTGCCTAAGAACTGGAAACGGATCACCGGTATCGCAGCAGCTATTTTAGCTATCGCTATTATCCTTTGGCTACGTCCATGGACTTCTTCAAAAGAAACTGTTTCGAACATAGCCCAATGGCCAAACAAACCGGCAATTGCGGTAATGCCTTTCCTCAATTTAAGCGGAGATCCACAGAAAGAATATTTGAGTGATGGTATCACCAACGACATCATTGTCGATCTGTCAAAATTCAGCTCGCTGTATGTCATCGCCAGAAATACCGTGTTCACCTACAAGAGCAAACCGATTAAAGCCCAGCAGCTATATAAAGAGATAGGAGCGCAGTACTTCGCGAGAGAGCAATGCGAAAAGACACTGCGAACCTGGAAGCCTATGACCACCTTCTACGCGGCTGGGAATATTTGTCTAAAACAACCCGTTCAACAAATATCGAGGCAAGAAGGTTGTTCAAACAAGCGACCATCCTCGATGAGCGCTATGCCTCAGCATATGTAGGCCTGGGTTGGACCGATCAGATGGCTGTCGGCCATGGATGGAGTGAGTTTCCCAGCCAAGCATTGGAGCGAATACATGATTTGGCACAAAAAGCGCTTAGTATAGAGGAGTCTTCGGCCGGACATCGTTTGCTCGGGTATGTGTATCTTATTTGGGCGGAATACGATCAAGCCTTTGAAGAAGTGAGCCGAGCTATCGATATTAATCCAAATGACTGGGATAGCCATGCCATCATGGGAACAGTTATGCTCTATGCTGGCAAACCACTCAAAGCGATAGAAAAATTTGAAGTTACCTTACGTTTTAATCCGAATATGGATCCGGATAGGTTATTCGAACTGGGCCTAGCTTATTACATGGTTGGGCGATACAGCGATGCTATAAGAATATTAGAACAAAACTTGGACAGACACCCCGATCATGCAGTGAGTCATATTCCTCTTTCCGCAGCTTATGCAAAAGCTGACCGGCTTGATGAAGCGACGCAAGAGGTGAAAATAGTACGTCGACACCATCCTTTCTTCGAGGTGGCATCTTTTGGTTCAAGGTTCAGCCGTGCAGAGGATCAGAAAAACATTGCAGCTGGTCTTTATAAGGCCGGTTTAAACTAAGTTCGCTGCGAACAAGTCCAAATGCAGAAACGCTTAGGGACTTGTTCGTAGGTTCCCTAAGTCAGTCCTGATCTGTCATCCTTCCAACTTAATCGGTGACTCATTTTATTGCTGCAATTTATCCCACTCTGCTTCGGCTTTTTTTATATTTTCCGTTGAATTGTTCCGGAACTTTTCACCGAACTTTTTGCTGAAGTTAAGGTAGAGCTTTCCTTCAACAATGGTCCATACCTCAGGGTCTATGGTCGCAACTTTTCCACGGCTCATTGCCATCGCGCAGAACCCTCCAAATTGAGGTGTATAACTCACCGGGTCAGAAGCAAATCGGTCTCGATGATCCGCCGTAGCGAAAAACCATTGAGTTTCCTGCCAAGTATGCGCAAACTCCTTATTGCCTTTCATCGGTTTTCCTTCAGTGAAATACGCAACTGTATCGTAACCTTTGATCGCGACTTCTGCAGAATCGACGTTAATCTTATCTTGGGGGCTTTGCCCGTATGCTTGCGGGCCCACCAGAGCGACAATGCAAAAAAACAATAGACTTATACGCGTTTGATAAAACATAACCCTTACCTCCGTCATTAGAGACATCAGATAGCATCATAGTCTGTCTTGTACGCAATGATGTCGTTGACATCAGCGCTAAAGTCTCCGTTTAACCTCTGCTCAATTATAGACTCCTGCCCGACAGGCGTTGTTCGATAGCTATCAGCCATCGATCAACTAACCTCCAGGTGTTCTAAATCGCCCCGCGTTCCTTACCACCACCCTGATCTTGTTGACCCTAGCTCGGTTAGTTTGGACCATCCGTAACTCACCAGCGCCACCTACACTTTGAGTGCCAGCTATACCAGCGGCTCCCTCATCCTAACGAATCTCGTACGAGTGGATTTGGTAGGGTAAGAAATCGAAAACAGTTTCTGCGCCAAGCGATCTGCCTGGTACTACCTAGTTCTCATCCATTAACAGAGTTATCCGTGGTGGCAGGGTACCGCTAATCACAGCCATTCCTGATCGATGGACGTGACCTCGACACCGGCAGCCTCCTCGCAGAGGGTTCGAATTCGAGCGCTATTTGATTCCAGTTGCCGCTTGTCGCTACCTACAAGACCAACTGCCAGTACCGTTCGTTGCCATTTGTCCTGGTATCCCACCTCGGCCACTG
>SDWK01000927.1 GCA_004195335.1 Shewanella sp. | reverse complement strand
GCCACCATTCACAACACTCCTATCATGAGCGATAAAGGTTTAGGTGTGATGTACTGGTATCCAAAGAATGCTCACTTCGATGGTTTCAAGTACTACTGGCGTAAAGATGTGAAGAATCTTCGCGTTGCAGAAGAAGCATTCGATCGTGTGGATCAGATCCGTAAACGTGATCTAAATCTAGGTCCATATGGCACCAACGAAGCTTTCTTCAAGAAGTAAATAGTTAGACGACTGGCGGCCGGGAATCTTCGGCCGCTATCCCTTCTGACTAAATTCCCCCAAACACTAGCCGATAGCGACCGCTACTCTCACCACTATGATAATCCCCCTCAGTTCTCGCCAATATTGAGCCAGTTTAGACACATAAAAAATGGGTTAGACTCTCCGAAGCCAGTTGCTTCATTGTTCAGATTAAGCCGATTAACAAATATAGAACAAATATCCCACCCAAACAGACAAACCAGAAGTAAAATCACAACACCATAAAAACAAAGAGATATTTTTATTGATACAGAGAATGAAAATCAAAACTTAGCTGTATTTCATACGGTAATACCATTCAGTCAGCGTTCAGCTAGTGTCACTTAATATGCCCTCAACGAAACAAAATAACGATTTCTTCAGAGAGTGAGAGCATATTATGAAAAACAAATCTTTAGTTCTGGCAGCAGTAGCAGCAACAGCAATTTCAGCCCCTACCTTCGCAGCAGATTGGTTCGTCGGTGGTACCGTCGGTGCACAGCAAAACAAGTATGAAGGCTCAGCCACTTTAATCGATCCAATCGATCCAGGCTTCAACCTTCCAATGACTGGTAAAGAAAAAGAAAACAATGCCGTATACGAACTGCGTACCGGTGTTTACTTAAACGACCAAAACCGTGTCTATGGTACTTATTCGTACAACTCAGATGACTTTTCAAAGCAGCAGAGCTTATTGATGTCATACGACTACCTAGTTGCTTTAGGCGATAGCAATAAGCTTAACTGGTTCATCGGTGCAACAGCCGGTGTTAACCACGTGAGCCCTGATACAAGCGAAGTAGGCTCGAGCAACAATTTCGTTTGGGGTGGTCAAACTGGTTTGATGTATAAGATCAATGACAAACTAAGCACAGAAATTGGTTATCGCTACCTGAAGCAAGATTACGATGTATCACACTTTGAGAGTGCTATCTCACCAGCTGCAGCGGCTCCTGGCATTCAATCTAACCTGTCGCTCAATGACAGCCAGCAATTATACCTAGGTATTGACTACCGCTTCTAAGCTAGTCAGCTAAAAAGAGCCCCGCAAGGGGCTTTTTGCTATGGGTAATATAAAAAACTTATCCAACCTAAATTTTCCAGTTCAACCCTCTTCCTGTAAAGCATTGCTTCGCGAAAACTTCCCATTGAACCGAGTCAATAGCAAGAAAAGCCCAACGGCTGTCATTCCAACGATGAGCCACACGGCATAGCCAGGTAGAGCCAAATTAGTTAATTGATAACCCAAGAGGGACGTGAGCGCTGCGATCAATGCGAAAGGGAGCTGAGTGATAACATGAGAGTGAGGTTCACAACCGCTACTGGTTGCGCTCAACACGCTGGTATCTGAGATGGGAGAGCAGTGATCGCCAAAAACAGCTCCGGCCATTACGGCGCTGAGCGCTGGGATCAGCATAGTGACATCGACGACCGAGGCAATCTCGCCACCGATGGGGATCATTATCGCAAACGTCCCCCAGCTGGAGCCCGTCGTGAACGCCATCACGGCACACAATAAAAAAGTGCCGGCGAGAAGAAAATGGACAGACAGAAACTGTTCGGCCCAGCCAGCCAACAACTTAGCGACACCTAAGTCACTAATCACCGCGCCTATCATCCAGGTAAAGATTAAAATGCCTATAGCGAAACTCATGCCCTGAATACCTGCCAATATATCTTTCACCAGCTGGCTTAAGCTTCGTCCGGATAATTTAAGCAGTACGACACAGGTAAGCGTTGCTAATATGCAGGCATTTCGCATTGAACTGCCGATATCGGCATTCGACAACCAATCGGTAATGCTCCAATGCTCGGACGCCGTACCTCCCGACCATAGAGTGAACCCAATTGAAGCAATGAGTAACGTTGCCATAGGGACACCTAATAACCAGGGGCTGCCAACCTCCACAGACTCTGGGACCGTATCGGTATTCTTAAGTGGCTTAAAGCCACTACCGAACCAAGCGGCCAACAATGACAAACCAATGACAGTAATCGCATAAAAGTTTATTTGAGCCATCTCAATAAATGCCTGTAATGGAGAGACGGGCAACAGGGTGATCCCAGCCAGTATAGCCATAACATAAGGCCCCCAACTCGAGAACGGCAATAATGAGCATAAAGGTGAGGCATTGGAGTCAACCAAATAGGCAATCTGCTCTTTGGGCATAGCATAGCGTTGACTCAGTGGCTGACAGACGTGACCCACGGCGATACAACTAAAGATCCCGTCGATAAATACCACCCAACCTAAAAAGACGACTCCCAACCTTGCTTGCCTGTCGTTTCTAATACGGTGATACAGCCAATCGGCAAACGCATTGACGGCTCCACCTCGTGCCAGTAGTTGAGTCATAGCGCCAAGCAGCACCATCGCAATTAATATATTCAAGTGCCAGGATTGCCAGTTTCCATCGGCATAGATTTGGTTGCCTGCCGTTAAGGCTAAATATTCCAGCGCCGAGAAGGGGCTGAACGAAGCAATCATAAGGGCTCCGGAGAGTATCCCAACACCTAAAGCCAGCAGGGTTCGCCTAACAGTCAGGGCTAAAATGAGGGTCAGAGCCAAGGGTAAGAGTACGGCGGCACTCGTTGTCATTGAAATGTTCCACGAGGAAATGAAGAAGAAAATAAGGGTGATATCATAACACGTACAAAAAAAACACAATTCACACTAATTTATATAGAATTTATAGACATTCAGCATAATTAACTATTCACTGCTGTATCTGCACTGATAGAATCACCATTCCATCCAGAAACTACTAGGACCTCCCATGAGCCTTGAACTACTGTCCAAACTGGAGACAAAAATCCAGGCAGCACTCGAAACTATTGAGCTACTAAAAATGGAGCTTGAAGAAGAGAAGCAGAAAAGCAATAGCCTGACAGAGCAAAACCAACAGTTAAGCCAAGATCTTAATTCTTGGAATGAAAAAGTCACCGGACTTGTTGGCTTGCTCAATGAAGAAATGAACTAAAGAACAAATATAGCTTTGGCGAAGATTTAAGCTATCTTCGCTTCGCTACTTTGAGCTCTGATCAGTTCGTTCAGCTCCAAAATGGCCAGTTTAACGTTTGGTTGAGTTCGCCTCGGTAATAAAAACCTCCCTTTTTCAAATTCTAATCGACCTAAGTCTTTAACCCAGATCACTCCTGATAGAAAAATACGCGCATGCTTAACGATAAGCTTTGGTGCATAGACAGGAAAAACTCTCACATAGCCTCCGACCGCTTTATTATTAATAGTTAGATAATACTCTGTATTCGACAGCGGCTTTAGCCTGAGAGTTTCATTAAAAATTATTTTTTTTTGAAAAATTGTAAACCAAGCCTTACTACAGAAAAAATCTCATTGTCTATCAGACCAATAGCTAGCGAATAACCTTAAATTGACACTTGCCAATAAATTGACCCCCTGTTAAATTAGACTCGTTACTCAGGGTAAAACTGAGCCTAATGGCTCGATGACCGTATTTCTTGCGACCAGGAAATACGGTTTTTTTTGTCCTTTCAAAGGCTGCATAATCAAACGTACGGAAAAGCGGTAAACCAGCGATCGCTTAAAACATTCGGACCTTCCAGCCTGAAACATTCGCGGCTAAAGCCGCTCCTACATTTCAGAACCTCAGACATAACGTCAATTGCTAGCCATGACCTACACGGACGTAGGGAATGCCGTAGTGCTGTCTGGAACATCATCGGCCCATGGCCAATCGACATAACTCTCAGTTACAAGAAGTCCAGACATAAAAAAGGAGCCATCAGGCTCCTTTTATCGATATAGTAATATCAAACTTACTTCACCAATGGTTATTTCATCGTAGTCAGGTAGTAAGCGATATCGAGAAGCTCGTCATATGACTTAATAGCAGCAGTCTCTACACGATACTTACCATTAACCACGAGGGCTGGTACACCAGAGATCTTGGCATTGGATGTAGCGCGCTTCATCTGTGACATTTGAGCACTCACCATGAACGAATTTGCCGCGGCATCGAAATCTTTTCCATCCACGCCATTGGTGATAAATAATTGACGAATATCATCGCGATTAGTGAAGTGCTGCTTCTTCTCATGTATTGCAGAAAAAAGCGCATGTTCAATTTTTGCATCAACTTTTAGTTGATGTGCAACGGCGAAAGCACGTGACATCTCGATACCCATCTCTTTACCGATGAACTCGACATGGTTCTGCTTAAACACAACACCTTCTGGTAGATTGGCTTTAATTTTTGGTACTTCAGTCTTGGCAAAATTAAAGCAATGCGGGCAGTAGAACGAGAAAAACTCGGCTATTTCAGGTTTAGCCGTCGCCGGGCCTTGGTTGATTACGGTGTAATGAACACCCTCTTTGTAATCGGCTGCAATGGCTGCAATCGGTGCTATCAACATAGCAACGGCAATAAGTATCGCTTTTTTCATGCTTTTATCCTTTTAACTCTAAGCAGATTCTATTTAATTCTGTGGAGACTAACATAATCTACATTTTGAGAGTATCTCAAGCGTAAAGTTCAATTTTCTGTTACAAAATGCGTTATGAGTGAATTAGTAACGGGGTGTCAGACTCAACACCGGCTCATTGAGCACGGCTAGCTGTTCTTTAAAAGAGAGGATCTGTTGTTCCCAATATCTCTCTTCCGCATACCAGGGAAAGTTCATCGGGAAGGCAGGGTCATCCCATCGGCGACTCAGCCAGGCATTATAATGTAGCATTCTCATCGCCCTTAAGGGCTCAATGAGGGTTAATTCACTTTTATCAAATTCACAAAATTCTTCATAGGCTTCGAGTAAAATCTCAAGCTGTAATAATCGCTGTGATCGATCGCCGGCTAACATCATCCATAGGTCCTGAACTGCCGGTCCTGTACGCGCATCATCGAGATCAACAAATCCTGGACCATCTGGCGTCCACAAGATATTACTGGGGTGAAGATCGCCATGGAGTCGGATCTGTTTATGGGGCTGCTTAAACCAGATCTCTTTGGATTTTTCTAATACCTGCTCCACGATAGTGAAATAGGGTAATACAAGTGACTTGGGCACATGACCAGACTCCTTAAGCCAGAGCAAGGATTCGTCACCCAGCATTTGGGGATTAACCACAACTCTATGCTCAAACTTTGCCTGTTGAGAGAATTGATGAATACGGCCGATGAAACGTCCGGTCGCCTCCAATTGCTCAAGGTTATCAACTTCAAATGACCGCCCCCCTATCGATGGAAACAGGGCAAACCTGAAACCCTTATAGTGGTGCAGTGAACGCCCATCGATAATCACAGGGGTCGCGACAGGGATCTCTTCATCGACTAACGCTTGTGAAAAGTCATGTTCCTCCTGGATCTGCTCATTACTCCAGCGCTCTGGACGATAGAACTTAACCACGTAACGAACACTGTTATCACATCTAAACTGGTAGACACGATTCTCATAACTGTTGAGCGCCAATAAACCGGTTTCTGGGTATACACCCAGACTCTCTATCGCGTCTAAGATCAGATCAGGGGTTAACGCCCGAAAGTGAAAACCCGAGCCTTGATTAACTTGATTCATATATGGGACTCCAACAGGCCAGCTAAATATTCCAGCACTTCAAATTCATCACCGTTTTCAACGGATAACCAGCAAATATCGCCATAGAACTCATAGTTGAGCTGCATATGCGTACCTTCAAACTCCAGTAACCACTGATGTCTGTCGGCTCCCCACTGTCGGTCTAATACACGCGAGTCACTGGCCAGAGCCAGTGACTCGGCAAACTGTTCAAACTGCTCAAAATCAATATTAGCCTGAATAGACAGACTCTTAGAGTCTCGATTGAGCTGTAATGAATCTAACTTCATTAAATAGGGTCTCTTTACTTAAACATATGAACAGGGGATTCATGACTGCCGGACATGATATGCCCGTCCCCCCAATCCAATTAACTTCGCCGCATCATGGCTACAGAGGCGAGAGCATACTATCGCAAGTCAAGCCATCGTCCTCGGCTGCCACACACAAGTGACCGCATTGAAAGCTGCCAACACCAGAGTCACTTAATCTAATCAACCCCTTCCCTTTGGCAAGGCATTGCTCCGATGTCGCATAATAGCCCGAAATTTTGTCACTTAAGATTACCGACTCGGGGATATCTTTCGAGTCAGCATAATAAAACAGGGTCCACTCAGGCGCTTGGGTGCAAGCCGTCAAGCTTGGAAGCGACAGAAAAAATAAAACCAACCAACGAAACCCCATAACCTCTCCACTCATTCTCGAATTTAGCCCAATAAAAAAGGCGAAACTTAGTTCGCCTTATTTTACACCGCTTACGCTAATATACCTAAACCGCTTAATCACACTAAGCTAAGTGGTTTGTGGCTGGCAAATTACTTCGCCGCTTTGGCCTTAGCCTTTTCGATTCGGGTGATACGCCCTTCGAAACCGGTCACGGTACCGTCGAGCACACCATGTTCGATCGCCTTTTGGCAAACGTCAATTGCACTGTCGAACTGACCACTATCATTGAGAAGTGTTGCTAGATACATGAAGCCCACCCCTTTCTCTGAAGATGGTGACTCGAGTTCAGAAAATACCGATAGATATTCGGTCGTTAATCCCGTTCCATATACACAATACTCAGATTGCTTGCGTTGCTTATAACATTCAGTAATCGCCCCCAACAAAGCCTGATGCTTAACGGCTTTCCCGGTAGAGCTTCGGTAATCAGACATGGCTTGAGATAATTTAGCGTTCACCCAAGATTCATCCACCGCGGCCACTGGAGTTTCCTCGACGGCTAGCTCTGGCTCTGGCTCTGGCTCTGGCTCTGGCTCTGGCTCTGGCTCTGGCTCTACAGGAGTATCAGCCTCAGATTCGCTCTTTACAACTTCAGCCTGCACCATAGGCGCTTCTTTAGTCTCAAAAATGATCCCTTCGTCAGCCGGACTGGACACTTCTTCCATCTCGGCATTTTCAACCTTTTTCTCCTCGGCCACATCCTCAGAAAAGGCATGACCCTCATCCTGAACTTCCTCGGCTAAAGAATT
Source organism: Shewanella sp. (assembly GCA_004195335.1). Taxonomy (GTDB): domain Bacteria; phylum Pseudomonadota; class Gammaproteobacteria; order Enterobacterales; family Shewanellaceae; genus Shewanella. The sequence goes on along the minus strand of SDWK01000927.1, from coordinate 255 downwards.
GTCTAAAATCTCTTTTTCAACAGGCGTATTCAAATCCTGCTGCTGTTCCTCTTCAGCCAGTCGCTGAGCGCGTTTATATAAATAAACCCCTAAAGCAACTAGCAAAATAATGGCTATATATTTCATTGTCGTCCACCAGTAATTGACCTTAATTCCATAATACCTGACTCACTCTTCAATGCGAGTTTAAAACCATCTCAAAACAGCTGTATAAGGCAGCAATTGAATAAGTAGGTATAAAAATCAGGTTATATT
>SDWK01001046.1 GCA_004195335.1 Shewanella sp. | reverse complement strand
CCGCAGCCAACGCCTGAAGGTTTACCGCCAGCGCGTTGCGAGCACTTGAGGTCTTATTGGAATAGAATATCCGTTTGTCAAACCTGACCCTGGATTCTTAACCCACGTCAAACCACTGGAGTGAACATGAACGATGCAACAGAATTAGAATTTGCAGGATTTTGGTCGAGAACAGGTGCAGCCATCATTGACACAATTCTTCTCATGCTTATTACCGCGCCAATTTTGATCAGTATCTATGGAACTGACTATTTTACTTCCGAAGAAGTCATTGCTGGGTCGTGGGACTTTCTCATTTCATGGGTATTGCCTGCGTTTGCAACTATCATATTCTGGATTTATCGAGCAGCTACACCAGGGAAAATGGCAATAAGGGCAAAAATACTCGACGCGGAAACTGGCAGGGCGGCGTCAACGGGCCAGTTGATTGGTAGGTACTTCACTTATTTTGTGTCCATTATCCCACTTTGTCTTGGCATTTTCTGGATTGGTTTTGACAAGAGGAAACAGGGCTGGCATGACAAACTGGCGGGTACGGTTGTAGTAAAAAGCAAGAATACAGGCCCAGAACCAGTTGTATTTAACAGCTAAAATCAAAAGCCAGATAACAAGCAAATGAAGCGGACGGAAAATAGCTGTGTGCTTCCCGAAATACAAAAGAAAGCGGTGGTAGGCCGAACCTTCTCGTCGCCGCCGCTTATCGCGAACCGTTAGGCAAATAAAAGGAGTCAAGTGCGGAAGTTAAGGGTTAAACGCCGGCCGATTAAAGATTGAAGTTCAAAGCCGGAGTCTAGGTTCGAGTCCTAGCCGCATACCAATTATGAAAACACCCGCATTTAGACCCTTCATTCAGGCTGTAGGCAAGACTGTACATCACCTGAATACCATTGCTGTTGGCCTCTCTGGCGTAGAAGCTGGGGCTTGCTCAAAGCCAACAGGACTCGATATTTCATGGTGTCCCGCAGACCTAAGTGCTTCAAGCAGAGATGCAAGATCCTTCACGCTAAAATCAACGATTGTATTTGTTGCTGAGGAGCTATGTGCTTACAATTCAAAAATAATTGGTTCACCAAACATTGGGGAAGTCGCTCTCCCCAAAAAACCAGATAGAGGCCTAAAGCATGAAGCACTTTGCAAGCATATAAACATGCAAGAAAAACATCTTATTCTAGGGCCACTACTGTTGATCCATTGGCGTAATAGATTAATACATAAAAGTTCAAAGGCAACACTTACTCGCAATCAAATAACTGATTTTAAATCAACTGACAATGTCCTTATGCAAGAGTATAAGAGCTTAAGTGCTGATAGACTATTGATTGACTTTGAAAAAAACTTACCAACCCTAAAAGACGTTTCTTCCCTAATTGCAATGACTATTAATTATGTACATTCTGTAGAGGAAAAAATTCCAGAGCCGACTTCTAAAGATGATTTTGAATCATGGTTAAAACACATAGACCTATATGGTGATTTCGAAAGAATTACTCGCGTGGCTGCCAATAAACCAAAACCAGAACAGACTATTCTTAATTTCATTAATACCAACTGTCCTGAACTCAGAGATACTTACTTCAATTACTGTAAAGCTTAAAATACCTAACGAATAAGGATAGATTGTGCGAGGCACGAGCCGCGATCTTATCCTGTGCACTTTATACAGACCGTACTTCTCGTACAGTGACCTGTTGGGAAATCTGACGTAACCTGAGCTTCTGTCTCTGACCTTATGCCGCTTGCGCAGATGGGCGATCAAACGCTGTTCCAGATGATTTCGAATCCGGCCCAGTGTCTGGCTGCAATTGCGGTAATGGGCGCATTTTGAGGGTCAGGTTTGACATACGGAGTTTCTAGTCTCGTTTCAATTCGAGAAACTCTTTGGGGAAGAAAGAAGGCACCGGGGTCAGTTCTTTACTTTCTAGTTTTTTGCGCTATTCCTCCCCTCAAAAACAGGACGAAAAGAGCAGAGGCGCCAGCCAGAACCTGAATCATGGCCTTCAACAACCAGTCGGTATTCTTGTTGGTTTCAGGTTTTATAGAAAGGCTTCCAATATTCGCATTATCTGCAGCCAGACCAATTTCAAGAGATAATCGGATACTGGTTTAGAGGGAAAACCGCAGGATCAGAATGAAAGCATCTATTACGATTTAGAGAGAGCATGGCGAACCGACATGAGCACTTCGCCCAGCAGGTTCTGACCGGTCCAGAGATCGGGGTTTAATGCTCTCAGAGTTACCTAGATACAAGGTTTGACAAACGGAGACTCTGCTCTGCCTTTTGTGAGAATATCCGATTGTCAAACCTGACCCAGCGCTCCTCCGAAAAATTAGATATCATTTGTCTTAAGGCGACTTTTAAAATGGAACCATTTTTTGATAAATACGAACTGTTTGCTGTTAGAAATTTGTTAATTGCTTTAGCTTGCTTTTACTTCTATGTAAAAAAGAGAAAACATGTTTTTTTATATACATCGGCAGCAATGTTTTTATATTTTTTGATCTTCGCTGTGAGGCGTGATTTAGTTAGTTCAAATAGTCCATTAATATTTGCTGCATTACTTGCGGCTGCTTTGTTGTTGAGCCTGAAAGAATTGGTTTTTTATGAGAGGCAGGTGATTTCTTTTGCTAAATTCTTAGACTTCAACAGAAGTGACTATATTGTTGTGGGGTTATTGATGCTCTCATACCTTGCTCTAAAGTTATTTTCCTAGCTACGTATTTGACAAACTACCTCATAGAGAATTCTACGTGACCACGAATCTTTGTGGGGTCGGACCAAGCTATGCGCCTGAAATGACAATAAAAAATATCTATTTCAGGCCATGAAAAGCCCTTATGGGTCTATTTTTAGGGGCAAAATTGGGCCTATAGGTTTTGCTAGCGTGGGGTGAAGTCGTGCCGCGAACTAATCGACATTACATTCCGGGCTGCATCTGGCACATTACGCACCGGTGCCACAAGAAGGAATTCCCTCTGCAGTTTACTCAGGACCGGCAGCGCTTTGCCCATTGGCTCTACGAGGCCAGAAAGAGGTTCGGCGTAAGGATCCTGAATTCCACGGTCGCCTCAAACCATATCCACCTCTTGTTGAAGGATGCTGGCAAGTAAAAATGTGAGGGTCAAACTCAACAAATTGATGTTTGTCCGGTGATCTTTGTAGTGCAATTAGATGAGCCCGACCCCTGGGCCCTTAAGTTTTGATGTGGGTTGACCTTGTAT
>SDWK01000923.1 GCA_004195335.1 Shewanella sp. | reverse complement strand
GGCTAGTGTAACGTCCGCCTCCCATAAAGAGCAGCGCCATCAACATAATCAGATAGGTAATGGCAAACTCAATCCCATTATTTAACACCACGAAATTACCCGAGCTCGTCAGCCACTCATAGTTGCCATTTTCCTGTAACAACTCTTTGGCTTTAGCCAATTTATCTCCCGCAGCGATAACCTGCTCGTTAGCAAGCCAGGAGTTAACATCCGCGATAGCCAACCAGCCATTATCCCAGTGAACCGAAAATGCAGCGACGAGCATAGTGACCATTAAAGGAATAGAGATCAGGCGGGTGGCTAATCCTAAGATCAAGAGTACTCCCCCGAACAGTTCGGTGCCGGCAGCAAGCCCTACCATCACCTCAGGCATTGGCAATCCCAGCCCCCAATCAGGATTACCAAACCAGGCGGCGGTATCACTGAAATGAGATAACTTGGTGTACCCTGCCTGCATCAATACTGGTGCAAGATAGAGTCTGAGCGCCAAAGGAGCCAGACCTTCAACGTATTGAAGTAACCCTAAAAACTTTTGATATATTTTAACTAGTGGCATTGCTAATCCTTTTTATCATTACTGTCACAATAGACCATCATGGAGAGGAATAACTTTCATAAGGTTTTAACTTTATGTCAACATTGTTGAAATGACTAATTTAATTGAGATGTAATGCCAGATGAATAGGATTATGGTTCGAATTAAGGTTGAGGTTGAGGTTGAACTTCAACTCATCAGCGCAATAAAATTGTTGAAACAATCCAGGTACTCCTGGGAACTATGAGGGTTACTCCCCACATCTGCATTTGGCGTGACACCAGCAAGATCCCTATTATCAGCCGCCATCAACAGCGACCAACATGCGGCAAAGACCCAATAAATGTTTATTGCTGCCGGCAGTGCCGCTTTCGCATTGGTCGTTAAGTAGGGGTGACCGTCTAGATAACCATCAATCAAACAATGACGCTGGGAGGTCGAGAGAGCATGGGTCGACAGGATACCCGCGAGGTCGAATAAAGGATGAGAACTGCAGGCATACTCAAAGTCGATACAATAAATCTGCCCCTCTTTATACAGCAAGTTATAGGGGTTGAGATCCCTATGACTGTATTGATTTGAGAGCGAGCATGCGTTGAGCTGCTCGAGCCAGCTTATAATCTCACTCTCTAATGCCAATAAATTCATGCGACTTACTTGCCATTGCGCCGCCAACTCAGAGTTGAGTAGAGAGGTCTGATTCGCTGCGATAAGCGTTAGTTTATCCCGGTAGATTTGCCACTGCTGAGTTACACCTAAAACATTTTCAGGTATCGGTAAGCATGAAATGCCTTTTAACAAGGGTAACAACAGGGCTTCAGCACCGAGCCATAGAGTCGATTCATCAATCAAAGGGTGCGCCGGTTTGGCCGTGAATAAGCCGCCCCATTGTGTTTCAACGGCCTGCTGAATATACTCGCTAAGGTAATAAGTATGATCATGACTGACATAAAACAACTTTGGTGCTAAACCCTGCTCCGCAGCCAAGTTCCAATTTTTCACCTCAGACTGACGATCACAAAGTTGACTGCTTGCCGGAGAGTTAACCCGCAGCACCCATTTTCGCTCACCATCATTAATGAGATAGTTTTGATTACTCAATCCATGAGCAAGCGGTGTCACAACATTCTCAGAATTTAAATTCAACCCAGCGAGCTTAAGCTCATCGACAACGGAGGGAGCCAGCTCTGATAGGAGGATATTTTCTGGGTTTTTACTCATCTTTTTACCGCTCCCGGCAATCGCGCCATCAGTGCATTACCGCCGTCACAAGGACCAAGCATTAATGCCAATCAATAATACAGTCTAGTAAGAGAGTGCCCGGCTCTGCTCACGCATCGTCGTTTTCCATAAAAAGTATCCCCCGATAGCCATACCGACATAGAGAATAAATAACAACGACGTTAGCATCAGGCCTTTTTGTACGTATAGATAGATAGAGGCCAGATCTATGATGACCCAGTATAACCAATTCTCTAACACCTTTTTGGCTACTAGGTAGGTCGTCATTACCGCAAAGCAGGTCGTTGCTGCATCAAGATAGGGGTACGAAGCCTGAGTATAATTAGACATCAAGTAGCCAACCACACCTGAGATTGCCGTCGTTACTAGGATAATCTGAATATGACGGGTTAAGCTCCAGGAGATAACGACACTGCCATACTCATCCTGTTTTCCCTTAGACCATTGCTGAAAACCGTAAACGGCCATCGCCATATAGTAAATATTTAACATCGACTCCATCAGCAATGACACCTTCCAAAAAAGAGCCGTATAGATGGCGGTACTTAAAAACGCGGCAAACCAACACCATATACTGCCTTTCATCGCCAGTACTAAGTATCCCGCCGCCAGAATAACTGCAACCGCTTCCCACGCCGTCAAGGCGTTTGCCTCAAGCAAGGCACCACTGACCGTATTCAACAATGCAGTCCAAAAATCTGTCATTACTTTATCCGTTTTCTATTTACTGATCACTCAGTTAAATGAATAAACTCACATTTACCTGAGTAAAAATGAGTTTATTATGCTGTGTCTCGGGAAAATATTCGTTATTCGCTGTGAGAAAGATCCAACTCACCACCAATAAACTTACACACAAATACAGCCTTGCCCCACTTCTCGTGAGCGGCCTGCATCTCAACCGCAAGCATAGACATCACCTCGCCGTACTCACCACATACCTGTGTCGCCATCGCATTGGTTTTACGCTCGATAGTTGAATAGCTATCGACCCGACCGATAAACCATTTTATCGGATCCAAGTAGTTGTCTTGTAACGGGTAGCAGCTTATTTCGGCAGTTAATTTCATTTTATTGACCTCAGGCTGTCCCCTTCATAAGAAGAGAACCGCCACAATTAAGTTAATTTCTTGTTTACTTGCACAGGTTTTATCAATTTAATCCCACAGGGAATAAATTACATGAACTTGACGTTAACGGTTAATCCTAACTGACGCGGATCCCCATAACGTATATATTGCTTATCAGCCCAGTCTTGGTCCGGCTCGTTCCCGAAATAGAAACCACGAGTACCATACTGCTCATCAAACAAGTTACGTCCCCACAGATAAGCAGACCAGAGATCGGTCTCATAACCCATACGTGCATTAAAGATAGTATAGGCATCAGACTTAGACTCGTTGCTGTCTGAATAGTAGAAATCACTCTTCCCACTGGTCGTCAGGTTAGCGAACCAACCAGAGTCAGTGCGATACGTGGCACCTGCACTATAGGTCAAGTTAGGAGAGTGAGCGAGTTCACGGCCCGACAGGTCGACGGTTCCGCCGTATTTATCCTGATACTGATAATCACCATAGGCCGTTTCCAGCCAGCCCAGAGTGGCATAGAGCTTTAGGTTATCAGTCGCGTACCAGTTTCCCTCTAACTCGGCACCATAATTGTGCGAGCTACCCGCATTTTCTGTATATAAGATAAATTTCTGTGGCTCATCAGGGTTTTGCTGTGAAGCCGATACCTGTTGATCACGCCTATCCATATAGAAAAAGGACAAATTGGTTGACGCTTGCCCCTCTAACCAGTTGGATTTAAGCCCAATTTCATAGTTATATAAGGTTTCAGTATCGTACTCTTTCTTGTCCGAAAGCTCAGTGGGTAATGACATATTAAAGCCGCCCGCTTTATAACCCCGCGCGACTCTGACATACGCTTGCTGGGTGAGACTCAAAGCCTTACTCAAAGCAATATGTCCTCCCCACATCGTTTCACTCGGACTGAACTCATCACCGGCACTATCGGTATACTCACTATCACGACTCTCGACTCTGGCGCCGACAGACAGAGAGTAATCTGCACCTAAGTCTGAGTCTATTTGAGCAAAGACAGCCAGGTTTTCAGCCTCATATTGCGCCGTTAACGGATCAGCCCAGCCATTATAGATTTCCAGCGTGTCGTTATCTTCATCGAGCTTCATACCATAGAGACCCACTAACCAGTCGGTACTCCCGGAAAAAATTCGCCCGGCTTCTGTTGAGCTCAATCTGAACTCCTGGCTAACGCTTTGACGTTCACCCTCTTTATTCCAGGTGTAATCATATTGGCAAGCCTCACCAGAGCAGCTCAGATCCTCCCAATATTCCGAGTTTGCCCAATCGCCATCGTAACCATGATGATGCTGAGTTTGCGCATAAGATGTCAAAGAGACGAGTTCGAATAACTCGGCCCCGGAATAGGTCATCTTAAGTGAGGTACCTGTGGTGCGCTGCTTATCCACACCGGGCTCATCGGTGAGTGTATCGAAGCCATTGTTATCCAATGTCCAGGCATCGTAGCCATTATTATAATCGGCATGAAGCAAGGTAAGGTCTAACTCAAGATGGTCCGTCGCATACCAACGTAATTTGGCACGCCCGGTAAATTCATCACGTCCATTGGTGTCATCCAAGCCCAAGTAAAGGTTATCTCTATAGCCATTTTGCTTATGTTGCTGCAAAGATACCCGATAGAGTAACTTACCCGAGTCCGTTAATGGACCGGAGCTAAAGCCACTGAATGTGGTGAGATCATCGTCCCCCATCGATACTTCGGCACCATGCTCGAAAACATCGGTGGGATCATTACTCTTAAGGTAGATTAAGCCAGCTAATGCGTTAGCACCATATCGCGTCCCTTGAGGACCTCTAAGCACTTCGACCTGCTGTAGGTCATACATGCTGGAGATCATGCCCAGACCGGACATATCGATATCATCGATGATATAGCCGACCGAAGAGTTGGGGGCACCTTGATACTCTTCCTGCTCTCCGACACCACGGATCTGGAAGTATTTCGGTCTCGAGCTTCCTCCAGACCAGTTGAAGTTGGCGATAGAGTTTAAGATATCTTCGAAGTGCTGCGCACCCTCATCTTCAATCTGCTGTTGATCGATAACGGTAATGCTCGATGGCATTTTATCTAACGAAGAGCCTCTGAAATCAGAGGTGACCACAATCACTTCCATATCATCGGAGGCGGTAGGTTCATTGGTTGGCTCGGAAGAAAAGGCATAGCCGCTGGTCAATGCCGCAGAGATGGCAAGTGCGACAGGTGATACTTTTTTCAACGTATCAGTTTTAAAATTAAATGGTTTAAAAATAGACATTAGGACCCCAAATTATTATTTTGAGATCCGGCAATTGGAAAAGCGAGAAAGGATATTGAATTTGATCGCATACCACAGATCAAAAATTGGCCCATTCCTACGCCGGTATAAGCCGGATCAGGTTCAAAGGGTTTGTCTTATGACATCTCAGATACAGCGCTATGAAACTATCAGCACCGCATCACCCCTTGGCGCCGGCAAGTATACATGAGTTAAATGAGTGAATGACATACTTATGTCATCATTAAGTGAATTTTCATAAAAAAACGTCAGCATCGCTGACGTTTTTTGTAAAAAATTTAATCGGTCAAAAATAAAACTAATTAGTTAGAGAACGCTCTTCTCACGTATAGCTCATACCTTACCGCACTGGCATTTGGGGCTAGCGCCGTCACCTGCATACGTTGCTTACCATGAAGCTTTAACGATTTCCAAGCACTCGCTTCATCTTCCAAGGTAAAACCACTGACATCATACCAGGTGAATTTGTACTGAAGTCGCAGATCAGTGGCAACCTTACTCTGAATAATTCCAGAGCCCTGCAGTAAATCACCTTGTAGACGAGCCTGTATCTGATCGACACTGACTTCGCTGGCAAAAGTTTTGTTATCGACTCTAACTTCACCCGTCGAACTTCCCATAATGCCTGCGGTATGTGGGGCACAAGCGGTAAACACGAATGCGGCGACAAACGCCAATACTAATTTTTTCATTGCACATTTTCTCTCTGTCACAGAAGTGTCTCAAATCGAGGTTATAGACATTGGCATTAATCAATCAAAAAGTGCGCCCTCGCCGTAGCGATAAGCTTCTTCCTGCTCGTCTGCCAGCAATCGATGCTAACGTTAGCCACCCTGCGACCCTGTCGCGTGATCTTACATTCAGCAAAGGTATCTTTATGATAACCAGCTCTTAAATAATCAATTGAAAAATCAACAACTTTAGGTACTTTTGAGGTATTCATAAATACCATCAGTTGAACGATGGCTGACATTTCCATAAATCCGGCAATAACGCCACCATGAATAGCCGGCAAGGTTGGATTACCAATATTGTCATCCTTAGCAGGTAACCTGAACACCAATTCATCACCAAAACGCTCTACAGCCATACCGATAAAGTTAGTATAGGGAACGTGCGCTAAAAGATGGCCGAAGTCATTCAGCTCAGTAGCCTGTTTAACAATCTCCTTTACGTCCAGCAATGCCGAACGTACGGGAGTAGGTGTTTCGCTCTTGCTTTGAGACTCTTGCGAGAGCGGAACATTCTGGGGCTGCTCACTGACCTTGCCTAACAATGCCTGACGAAAATTATCGCCTATCATCTCTGGACTTATCCGCATAAATGAACCGACGGCATGAGCAATCGGATCATCGATAGAATCTTGGTACGCTATCGCACGCGTAAATGCCACACTCGAAGATATTTTATAGCACTCGGCAAAACCATACACTGGCTTATTGGGCTGAGCCGGTTTCATATAATCGACACGTAAGTCCAGAGTCGGTGATAACTCTAAGCTATGATAATGATCATAGATAGAACAGACTACAGCACTGCCACTGGCCGTATCCATTAAGGTCGTGATCACGCCACCATGGATAACGCCGGTATCCGGGTAACCAATCAATTCACTGCTATAGGGCAGCTCTATCAGTACGTGGTGCTCGCTCGCTTCATGTACCGTTAGATTCAGACGACGACACTGCGCGAGTTGATCAACGAAACGAACGGCTATTTGTGTCAAAGGGAAAAACTCAGGATTAACCTTCATGACTCCGTACTCACCATTATCTATTAGGATTCAACATACGCCCCAAAGGCTCACCGCCAAGCAGGTGCATATGAATATGAAACACCTCCTGTCCGGCATGTTTATTACAGTTCATGATTAAGCGATATCCATCTTCTGCGATCCCCTCTTCAGCCGCCAATTTGGCAGCGACGGTCACCATACGGCCCAGCGCTTTCTCATCAGATGCTTTAACATCATTCACGGTCGGAATTAGATGGTTGGGAATAATCAGAACATGGCTCGGTGCTTGAGCACTGATATCACGAAAAGCGGTAACTAAATCATCCTGAAACAAGATTTCTGCTGGAATTTCACGACGAATAATTTTACTGAAAATGGTTTCTTCGGCCACTATACTGTCCTCGACTCGATGGGAATAATTGAAGTATACCTAATATTTAAGGATTTATGATCAATAGCGCACTAGATTCATCTTTCTTAAAAGCCTTCACTCATTGCGCGGATCTAAGATTTTGTATTAAACCTCATTGAATAGGCGACTAAACGGGCAATCGAACCAATAAAAATCACAAAAAACCAACACTTGCACAGCTTAATACACACGTGTATTGACAAGGGTGTCAAATAGGCATTTAAT
>SDWK01000811.1 GCA_004195335.1 Shewanella sp. | reverse complement strand
GGAGTGCTTCCTTGTCTATTATATGAACGTGCGAATTAGTTGTTGGCTTACGTCCGGATCCCTCACGTTCCAAATACTTTTCCCTAGTTGAAGGATGTTTGGCTGGTTGCTGATTGACATGGCCAGCGAATGGAAGTTGGTATTCCCTGCCGATTGACATCGAGGGTTTCTCTACATCAATAAAACAAACAACGCCAAAGGTCTTCGCACTATTTTCGCTTTCAAAATATACTAAAAAATGGTTTTCACGACTTGTCCGTTTCAAAAGGCTCTCATTGCATTTCTTAAACCTCGCGTTCGAAAAAGGACTGTTCCTGAACCAGTCAATTGCACTTACAACCTGATTGCTCGCTGGGTGTGAAGGACTGGGGATACCGATCAGGTTGTTGGTAAATGACACCTTAAAAAATCAAATGCACATGGTTCTCAAATGCGAAAAGAGTACCTGCTTGTGGAAAAACCTACGCTCAACGAATCGGCTCATCAGGGAAACCGATTTCTATACGAGTTCCTGACGGATCTCTGCAAAATACTTGAGTCAGGCCAATGTCTGGAAGATGATTGGTAGTGTGTTCAATGTTGTGCGTGTTTAACTGTTCAAGTATTTTTGCCAAACCTGTCGTGCGAAGCGCAAAGTGGTCAAAATATCCCTGTCTTTCAATCTTATGATGACTGGAACTTACTACAAGATGGATCAGGGCTTTGTCTTGCGAATATAGCCAAAATCCATCTTGTGAAAAATTCGGTCTGAAACCTGCAGTGAAACCAAGGACATCGCAATAAAAATCCCTGACTTTCTCCAAAAGCTCCACTGGAGCACCTATATTTATGTGGTCAATATGCATGGCCTTCCTTTGTTTTTGGATTCACAAGCAGATTGTGGCTTCTTTTATCTTAGTGCGTCGCATGGTTCAAATCATTTGTTCAAATAGCAATAAAAACCCGATTACTACGACAAAGAAAACCAGCAAAAGATAACTGATCTTGTCTACCCTGCCCGGCACCACGTACCAACCCTGATCTTTCTCCTCAAGACCCTCATTCCGGAACTTGTCCAGTTGCCCTTTGATTGAGTACGGAGACCATTCCTTCTGAAACCCATCCATGATCATACTGGCTATGCTTGACACACTAATGTTTGCTACGGCGCCAATAAGGCAATACCAGGGCCAGGCGATATCAGTGTTGGTGGCCACATACCATACAATCAGGAATCCAACACCCGTGCCGACCAACAACCCTCTCTCGGTCGTATGCTTGGAGAAGAAACCAAGTGCAAACATACCGAGTTGCGCACCTACGAAATAGGACCCAATCTGGCTCAGGGTTTCCAGTATCGATCCCGTACTCTTCGAATACATAATCGCGGGTGCAATGATGACCAGGGCCCAAAACACTGTGAAAACTCTTGTGGCTTTCAGGTAGTGCTGGGGCGTGGCATCTTTTACGAAGTACTTCTGGTAAAAATCAATCGTTGAAATCGTAGACAATGAGTTGAAGGCTGAATCGAGGCTCGACATTGATGCCGCCATCACGGCAGCGGCAATAATCCCCATCAAGCCAGGTATACCAATTTCTGATGCAAACTGAAGGATGATGGTATTACCGTTTTCAAATTCAGCACCACCGTAATAACTGTAAAAAAGTATGCCCAGGAAGATAAACAGGAAATAGATAAAAAACGCTGCAAAACCCATCAACAAATATGATTTTTTTGCATCACCGATATTTTTCATACCGAGGGTGTATAACAAGAGCCGTGCCAGACTGGCATATCCTTGGCCATAGATTCATTATTTCTTATATTCCGGCAGGTTAAGGTCTGGGCGCCTGTCGTTTGCCCCAATCTCGGCCCCTGTTGCAATTGCAACATTGAAACGCAACACCCCTATCTTACAAATGTGGTCATATGCACCACAAACCGCACCATGATAGATTTATGGATATATGCGCATAATGACATCTAGGCTATTCCACTGATTCTACCTGAATGGCTCCCGGGCCCCGTAAACCCATGTTGCAATGCAATGTTGCACCAAATCCAATGCAACACCTGCAACATACCAACGCCCTGGCGAAGGAGTTGGCATGACAAACAAATCGGTTTATTTATTGTTTTCTGGGGAATTAGCTTAAAAAAGCCGCCACATTTTTAAATGCAGAGGCTTTTATACTAACGGGGTTGACTTATGATTAGATAATAGTTAGTCTTTGCTCATTTTTTCTCTCTAGAATTTTCCTTTCAGTAATGTGTATTCTGTTAATATTTTACTGTTTCTCGGAACGGGATTTTGATCCTGTTAATCCAAAACAGCTTCAATTACGCAAGATCCCCACGGAGGCTCCATGCCACGTCGCTTATCTACTCTACTGTTCGCCCTTTTCCTATGTTTCAGTTCTG
>SDWK01000922.1 GCA_004195335.1 Shewanella sp. | reverse complement strand
ACCTAAATCTGTGATCAGTGTCAAGCACGTTTTGGTTGAAGTTTACGTAAAGGTAAAGTTTATGGTGTTAAAAAAGGTGGCTTAGCCACCTTTCATTAACAACTCCTTAATCTTACTTAAGGCTTGATATATATTGAGATAATGCTTCTACATCTTCGCTTGTCAGCTTGCCAGCGATATCTTGCATCATGCCGTTTATATCATTGTTACGATTTGCATCATGGAACTTATTGAGTTGAATTTTCAGGTAGTTTGCGTGTTGACCACCAATCGCCGGGAAACCTGCAAGCTCAGAACCACTGCCATCGGGACCATGGCAGGCGATACAGGCCGTGATGCCACGAACCATGTCTCCACCTTTATAAAGCTGCTCACCAGAGGCGGGAATATTTTGGACTTCAATAACGGCTAATGTTTGTGAAGCGTAAAATGCAGCGACATCTTCGACATCTTGATCGCTCAACATCATTGCCATGCCACCCATTATCGGGTCGTTACGTCCCTCTTTTCCGCCTGTTTGAGCGGCACTACGAAAATCATGTAGCTGTTTTTTAAGGTATGTAGGTTGCTGGCCTGCAAGTTTTGGGTACATGTCTATCAGGCTGTTACCATCAACACCGTGACAGGCTGAACAAACAATGGCTTTAGTTTTTCCCGCTTCAGGATTTCCTTCTGCTAGAGCAGGAGTGGAAATTGAGGCTAAAACTGACAGCACAAGAGCTAACTTTTTCATGGCGTTCCAACTTATTGTTAAATTTTTTGTCCTGAGCTTACTAGCAATGCCTGCAAGCGTGATAAAATATAATTTATGTGATCGAGGTAATATTTTACACGAAATCGTGAAAATGTAAGCAACTCTTCGATATTTAAAGTGCAAGCCTAAAAATTGTGGAGTGGGTAGTGTCTGATTCTCGTATTGATTTTCGTAAAGCAAAGTTTTTAATCAGTGCTCCTGATATTGCTCATCTTAATGAGTATTTGCCAGGAGATGCCGGAGTAGAAATAGCCTTCGCTGGCCGCTCGAATGCAGGAAAGTCTAGTGCGTTAAACGTACTAACGGACCAGAAAAGTTTGGCTAGAACCAGTAGAACACCAGGAAGAACTCAGTTAATTAACATATTTGAGTTAGATGAGCATCGTCGTCTGGTGGATCTTCCTGGATATGGTTTTGCCCAAGTTCCTCTAGCCTTGAAGAAAAAGTGGCAGAAATCATTGGGTGAATATCTACAGGAACGCCAATGTTTGGGGGGAGTCGTAGTGTTGATGGACATCAGGCACCCGCTGAAAGATCTGGATATGCAGATGATCTCCTGGGCGCTAGAGAGCGAAATTCCGGTGCTTGCCTTGCTGACAAAGGCTGACAAATTAAAGCAGAGCGAGCGGATGAAAATGGTTAATGAGGTGAGAAAGCACTTAGGTGATTTTGACGATCGGGTTAAGGTCGAGCCTTTTTCATCTTTGAAAGGAGTTGGTAAAGCTAAGGTTCAGGGGATCTTGAACGAATGGTGTCATCCGCAATGGTTAGTGGATGCCATCGCCGATGCAGAGAGTGAAGAAGAGTAATTCTTTGGAATAATACCTTATAAAACAAATTAAGCTTCTCATTTTACCTTGGTGAAATGAGAGGCTTTTTTTTACCTAAAATTCAGACAAAAAAAAGCCGACGGCATTACCATCGGCCAAATTAGCTCTTTTGGGGAGAAGCTAAATTCAACAAGACTCAAGTACCATTCAATGGTTCTCAATGACGACAGCATACATGGAATAGAATACGATTTAAAGTAAATGCTCTAAACTTTGTTTCAGACGAAAAAAAGCCCCAGCAAAATAAATTGCTGAGGCGCCATAATTTGGCTATCACTATAACAGTGATATAAAAAAAGGTCTGAAAGATAGAACATCTTAACCTCTGTACCCTACGCAGAGAATATTACCTCATTGGCCTTAATATGAAAAACTGTTTCTTGAAAAAGACTGCAATTATGTGACGTCGATCCATCAACTTTGGTGAGGTTTGAGCGATTTACGTTCAAAAAATGTCGCTTTTTTGTTTGATAATGAAACGGTTATCCATATTCGAATGAAATTTATTCCTAAATTGATCTTTTTGCCACACTTAGAGTATTTGCTCAGTAAAGAGGGAGGGCTGCAGTGGTTTTCGCTTGTTGATATCGATCTGGGGTAGGTATAAGTGGGCATTTAGATGTATCGGATAGCTTAACGAAGAGAATGGGGGGGGTCTTTAGGGGATAAAAACGCCCCAAGAATTTAGGGCGTTAGTCGCAGATGAGCTTTTTGTTCTAGTGTGCTTGTTCCCAGTTATCACCGAATCCGGCTTCGGCTAATAGTTCCACATCAAGATCGGCAGCTTCCGCCATCAACTGACATACCTTCTCCTGAAGCGCTTCGGCTTTATCATTATCGACCTCAAACACTAATTCATCGTGCACCTGCATGATAAGGGTGATCTCACCATCGGTTTCGTTTTCAATCCAGTCTGCAATATTAATCATGGCTTTCTTGATGATATCGGCAGCAGTACCTTGCATAGGCGCGTTAATCGCGGCTCGCTCGGCAGCTTGACGTCGCATAGCGTTTCTATCTTTAATTGCCGGTAGATACAGACGTCGCCCATAGAGTGTAGAGACGTAACCAAGATCAGCTGCGATTGCGCGTGTCTCTTCCATGTAGTTGAGTACACCCGGATAGCGCTTAAAGTAGGTATCAATGTATTTTTGAGCTTCACCACGTGGGATATCGAGCTGGCGAGCGAGGCCAAATGCGGACATGCCATATATCAAACCAAAGTTAACCGCCTTGGCACGGCGTCTCTGTTCGGTTGTGACGTCACCGAAGTCAACATTAAAGACCTCTGCGGCAGTTGCCTTATGAATATCTTTACCTTCAGCAAATGCGGTCAGTAAACCTTTGTCCTGAGAAAGATGGGCCATAATGCGTAACTCAATTTGAGAGTAATCGGCCGCAAGTACCTTTCTGCCATCCTGAGCAATAAACGCATGGCGGATCCGTCGTCCTTCTTCGGTTCGAATTGGGATATTTTGTAGATTTGGCTCACTGGAAGATAAGCGTCCGGTGGCGGCATTGGCTTGATGGTAACTGGTATGAACTCGACCAGACTGGGCATTGACCATTAGCGGCAGTTTATCAGTATAGGTGCTCTTTAGTTTTGCTAAGCTTCTGTGTTGCAAGATGATCTTAGGCAATGGGTAATCTAAGGCTAACTCAACCAATACCTCTTCAGCGGTCGATGGTGCACCTTTAGGCGTCTTCTTGATGATCGGGTAGCCCAGTTTTTCAAAGAAGAGCACTTGTAGCTGTTTTGGTGAGCTTAAGTTAAAGGGTTCCCCGGCAATTTCATGAGCCTTCTGCTCAAGCTCATCGATGGTTCTGGCGAGCTCTTCACTCTGTTGGCCCAAGAGCATGCTGTCGATAAGCACCCCTTGGCGTTCTACATTAGAAAGCACTTGAATCAAAGGCAATTCAATATCGGTAAATACTGAGGCTAATTCCGGCTGTTTTTGTAATCTTGGCCAGAGATGTTGGTGCAATCTTAGGGTGATATCAGCATCTTCAGCCGCATAAGGTGCTGCAACATCTAATGAGATCTGGTTGAAGGTGAGTTGTTTCACCCCTTTCCCGGCTATCTCTTCAAAACTGATATTTTTATGACCCAGATATTTTAGTGCTAAGTCATCCATGTTGTGTTTGGATGCGACCGAGTTGAATACATATGATTCGAGCATCGTATCGAAGGCGATACCCTGCAGCTTTATGCCGACATTAGCCAGAATACTCATGTCGTATTTTAAGTTCTGACCCACTTTTTTAATCTCTGGGTTCTCCAACAGTGGCTTCAGCTTGGCCAATGCTTCGGCTTGGTCAAGTTGCTCCGGTGCGTCAAGATAGTCATGTGCTAAGGGGAGGTAGGCTGCTTTACCCGCTTCGACAGCAAAAGAGAGACCGACAAGTTTCGCCTTCATATAATTAAGGCTGGTTGTTTCGGTGTCGACCGCAAAAAGCTCCGCTGTTGACAGCTTGTCGATCCACTCATCAAGTTCATCATGGGTAAGTATCACCGAATATTCGGTTTCGATATCTTGTTTCTGGGGAGCATCTTCTTCCGTCGACTCGGGTGCGGATGCACCTGAACTGTGCTTATTATCGAGCACTTCAGCCAGCCAACGTTTGAACTCCATTTCGCCATAGCATTTTATCAACTCATCTTTATCTGCTGGAGTAATGGTGAGTTCTTTCCAATCCTGTTCAAGCTCGACGTCGAGTTTGATGGTGGCGAGCTCGTAGGAGAGCTTCAACATATCACCATGTTCGGCCAACTTAGCAGGCATGGTTTTAGATCCTCTAAAACCTAGTTCTGGCATTTTTTCTGGTGCAGCCAAAATTTTATCTATGCTCCCAGCGCCGGTTAACATGGCAAGAGCCGTTTTTTCTCCGACACCAGGCAGGCCAGGAATGTTGTCAGCCTTGTCGCCCTGAAGTGCTAATAGATCAATGATTAACTCAGGACCGACGCCAAATTTCTCGGTAACCTCAGCGGGTCCCATTATGGTGTTGGTCATGGTATTGATAAGCGTGACATTCTCATCGACAAGCTGAGCCATATCTTTATCACCAGTACTGATAAGGACGGCTCGACCTTCCTTACTTGCTTGAGTAGAGATGGTACCGATAACATCATCAGCTTCGACTCCGGAAATACAAACCAGAGGTAAGCCCAGTGCACGTATTATTCTGTGCAGTGGCTCTATTTGAGAACGCAGATCATCTGGCATCGCTGGTCTATGAGCTTTGTACTCTTCATACATATCGTTACGGAAGGTTTTTCCCTTCGCATCGAATACTACGGCCATCTGGCTGGGCTTATATTGATTAAGCAGGCTACGAAGCATATTAATCACACCATAGACAGCCCCGGTTGCTTCACCTTTAGAGTTTGTTAGATGTGGAGGTGAATAATAAGCTCGATATAGATAGGAGGAACCATCCACAAGAACTAAAGGGTTTTCAGCAATTTTTGGCATAATTAGTATTCGATTCTGGGTTTTCGATGATGGCGCTAGCATGCCACATATGGGCGTTTTCAGCCATTGTAAATTATTCTACAGCCTGTGGATAACTCTGTGTGTGAAAAATTGCTTGTGGTATGTACAACTAGATATGGGCATTAATAGGCTTGCGGTAAGTAATTGATTTAATGATCTAAATCAAAAAAGTGTGAAGTGAGTATAAGTTTCTTGAAAATGATCTCGATTTGTGGACTTAATTTTTTCGTTCTCTTTTTCGATTCTGTGCTTGGTTAAATATTCAGCGCTTGATAAAGTCGAGGAACTAACTTAGCACGAAAAATAATCGGATCAAGTTATTTGTTGTGGTCTTGTTAAAATAAAAAAGTATATGGAGAGCGTTTTTAATGAAAAAAATAGCAGTCTTATTGAGTGGTGCGGGTGTATTCGATGGTTCAGAGATCCATGAGTCAGTATTAGCCCTGTTAGCAATCACTAGACAGGGAGCTAGTTATCAATGTTTTGCTCCTAACATTGAGCAGATGCATGTCGTCAATCACCTGACCGGAGAAGTTGCTGCTGAAGAGAGTAGAAATGTTCTGGTGGAGTCGGCAAGAATTGCAAGGGGCGAGATCACGGCTACCGACCAACTCGATATCGGCGCTTTCGATGCACTGGTTATCCCGGGTGGTTTTGGTGCGGCCAAGAATCTGTGCAACTTCGCAACCAATGGCAGTGACTGTGAGATCTCTCTCGAGGTTGCCGATTTTATCTCCGAATTTGCCGATGCGAACAAACCTGTCGGCTTTATCTGCATCGCCCCGATCATGATCCCACTGCTGTATGGAGAAGGAGTGACTGGGACGATTGGCAACGATATTGATACGGCTCAGGCGTTTAACTTGATGGGTGGCCACCATCAAGAAGCCGTTGTACAAGACATTATCGTGGACGAAGCCAATAAGGTTGTCAGCACACCAGCGTATATGTTGGCTGGAAATATTGCCGAAGCTAACGAAGGTATCGAGAAGCTGGTAAAGAAAGTGATTGAGATGGCTTAGGAGAAGATCCTAGAATCTAGCTTTTGGAGGCTAGGTTCTTCTCTTACTATCAATGAAACCCTGTAACAGACCTACCACCAGACCCCCGACATGTGCGCCATTGGCGATGGAGAGCCCGAATAGGTCGGTGAATCCGAAGATTAACCATAACATCAAAAATCCCATTAATGCCGGGGGGAGGCCAATACCTTTCTCTGGCCTCTTTACACCCATGATCCAGGTATAACCCACGACCCCATAGACGACACCTGAGAGACCACCGAAATGTGGTCCGCCAATAACATATTGCAGAATATTGGGTAGGGTTCCCGCGACTAAAAGCAGAGTAAGCAGAGGGGAAATACCGAGTTTATTTTCAATTTTGCCACCTAAATACCACCACCAGAGCAGGTTGAAAATGATGTGCAGGGCTGAAAAGTGTAATAGCGATGGGGTGAATACTCGCCAAACATCGGTGAGTTCGGTGCCGGGTACGGCATTAAAGAAGGAGAGGTATTCATAAATTGGGTTAGCAAACCCGAGATTGAATCCGACAAAAATCAGAATACAGACGCCAATAATCGATAATGTCAGCGGGCCACCTCCAGTTATAAACTGGGTTAGTAGCTGAAGTGAAGGCGCGCCATAGTCAAATTTTGCGTTGGTATCACCGTTATCCCAGGAAGCCTTAAGGTATTTCTCATCGTAAGGATTTTGAATAAAGCGCTGGAACTCCATGCCGGCTCGAACACTATCCTTATCATGAATAACGATTAGGCTCACACCATGTTCATCAGCGATCACTTTGCAATCTATATTTTGACCTTTAAGGTAATCGACGAGTGCCTGAGCTGAGCGCTCATTGGGTAATCTGCCTATTTCAATCATCGAGTCTCCTTATCAGAATGTCGTTGAATTCGCGTGAGAAGATGTTATGCGTGTGCTTCTTGCCATGCCTGATAACCACCATCTAGGCTATATACCTGATCAAAACCTTGTTCGACTAGGTATTGTGCGGCGCTTTGACTGCTTATGCCATGATAACAGATGACGATGAGTGGGAGATCCATATTAGCTTCGGCAATGAATGTCGCTAAATTTTCATTAGAAAGATTAATAGAACCTTCTACATGACCGGATCCGAAACTGGCCGCATCGCGAATATCGGCAATCTGGATATCTGGAGTACTCTCTGAGAGTTGGATCAATTGATTGACACTAAAATGTTGGAAGCTAGACATAATGCGGTTCTTTTTTGAAGAGTCGTTGGTTTAAGTGTGCAATACGGGACTGTATTAGTACAGTCCCGTGCCGTTAACTAAGCTTTAATCCCAGCTAAGAATGACCTTACCCGATTGACCCGAGCGCATCGCATCGAAGCCTTGCTGGAAGTCATCAATCTTGAAATGGTGAGTGATAATAGGGGATATGTCTCTGTCTCTTATACA
>SDWK01000916.1 GCA_004195335.1 Shewanella sp. | reverse complement strand
AGATGTGTATAAGAGACAGATTATAGCCTTTATCTTAACCAGATAACTGAGTTACAGATCTAATTAAAACAAATACGCACATTAGCACTTTAAAGTTTGATACAACTACTTTTTTAACCTCGCGAGTTCAACTGAATATTTCGGGAGTCATGAAGTAACAACGCCCATCACTCCCAAGCCCTACGCCTCTGCGATAATCAGGTAACGGGGAGTACTCGTCTAGCCGACGATAGGCAAACAACCAGCATCCCATGTAAGCCGAAACCTTAACTTGCTCGAGTATTTGCCTTACATCACATATATGTTTTTCAGCTGTCTCGAACAAATAGTATATTCCAACCTGATCTCTGTTTTAACACCATTTTTCACGCTCTGAGATATTATCGACCTCCATTCCAACCAACTTCCCATTGGGTACGTGTATAGAAGGTGCGATCTAAAGTGCTAAGCGGCGTGTAACGTAAGCCAATCTCCATACCGGCGATAATCACCTACAACCTACAATTGATAGCCTTTAATCATTTTGTACTTTCGGCAAAAATATATTGACACATTGATTGCTATCGGTATACTGACCATGATTTTGAGAGACCCTGCCTTGTTATCTTGTTTCGCCAGACCCTTCGTCATTGCATCCAAACTAATTCAGCAGTACTTTATATCCGTCATATCTTTGTCATAAAATAATGATTTACTGATACCGGTCGAGTAAGCCATTAATGATATCAGTTGCAATCAGACACTGATTATCACGATGAATATCTTGATTAGACGGTAAAAGGTGGTAGTCTCAAAGCGTTATAACTCATCTTTTGCACAAGCTAAGGATTTTTTATTATTATATTTCAACTGCTAATGAAGCAGTATTATTAAAGGAGTATGACATATGTCGTACAAAATGAACGGTCATGAGATCACGGTTAACTTTCCCGTTGCCTCTATTTCACTAAACAAATCTTCTATCGCTTTCACCGATAGTCTAGGTAAAAACAGACAAACTTTTTCTAAACGCACCGAAGCGTTAACGTTTATGAAATGGCTTTTATCAAGCAATAAATAAGCTCATCGCGATAAACGTAATGAATGATGGCAAACGTTCATTAATGATAAAAAGAGTCAATTTGTCGTAAGATAACGCAATACAATTAGTTAAAAATGAATGCCAATCGATACACCTCTCACTGGTATCGAATGACCCTAGCTTCCACCGGAAATTGGGAACAGATAGGACTGACGTCATTAACTCAGCTATCAGGCAGTAAAGTAACATCTACCTTTGGTTCAGGCTGTATTAATTTCACAGATACCCAGCCTGACCAAACGGTAAAAACTTCAATGATGAATCCCTCCAAGATATTTCGACTCAAGACCGCCTCTACAGATGTGGACTTAATCGGCATACTTGCGTTGATATCGAGGCAGCATACTGACATTGCCTAGCAGCCCTCCCTGATGAAGGTACATGATAGGTGTTTTATCCGCCGTTATGTTCAGATAATGTTCCAGTGCCATCCAGCCTAAAGGATCGTAGAGAAGTTCAAATTCGATACCTGTATTGCAGGCCCGCTTCCACATTTCATAAAACTCTCGATACAACTTACCGAAATGGAATTTCTTGGGCATGGCAACAATCTCAGGATAATGTGCAGCCTCACCACTGAGCATTTCAAATTGCTGTTTAAGGTACCCATCACCGCCAACGGCTGCACAAGTTAACACTCGAATGTCGAATCCCGAACCGACAAAATACTTATTGAGAAACAGCGCGGTTGTACCGGTACCAGAAGGAAGAAACACAATAAGAGAAGAGTGAGCATTCAGCTTAAACCACTCGCAGATCTCCTCGGCAAGTTTAAATACGCCAAACTCTGCATAACCGCACCTTCCCCCCTCAGGCACAAACACAGCGTGCTCTTGATTCGGCAATACTTGCTCTTCGATATAGGTCAAGGTATCACGCCCTTCTCGATCACTTTGCTCGCTGAGATCAATGATATTAGCGCCATTTTCACAAGCACTGATATAATTGCCCTCTTGCTGTGTTTTGATGTGAGAAGCGATATGGTCGACATAAAAGTCCAGCTGCCACCCTCTCAGTTTAGCGAGTGCAGACATAGAGTAGAGTGAGTTTGCCTGAGCAGATCCATAGCCAATAAGCTTCTGAACATCCGGGAAGTCATGCTCGAGAAAATAGGCAAATTTACGAGCCTTATTACCGGAAAACTCCGGATGCAGGAGGTCATCTCGTTTAACAAAAATGTCTCTGTCAAACATCTCAATCGAATCGACTGGGGTATGGGTTAATTTCATCGTCATTTAAACCTAAACTGTTGAACTGACAAGTTTAGCACTGTCAGCCTATCTAGCAAAACCACTAACATCTAGTATTTTTCACTATTTCCAAACCGTATAAAAACAAAAAGATGATATTTTACAACAAGATAAATAATTGGCATGTTTCTAGCTTATTTACTGTATAGCGCAGCTTAACTTTTGCCTTTATAAGGAGTTTTTAATGGCAGTATTACGTTTAATCTTTAACATTGCATGGTTTGTTCTCGGCGGATTTGTTATGGGCTTAGCCTGGTGGATCGCGGGCCTACTCTGTTATATCAGTATTATCGGCATTCCATTTGGGCGCGCCTGTTTTGTCATCGGTGAAATGACCTTCTGGCCATTTGGACAAGATCATATGAGCAGAAGGAGTCTGACTGGCAGTGAGGATATCGGTACAGGCACATTTGGTACATTAGGCAATATCGTCTGGTTTTTACTGTTTGGGATTTGGCTTGCAATAGGTCACATTACTCACGCATTGGCATGCTTTGTTACCATTATAGGGATCCCCTTTGGTATTCAGCACCTGAAATTGGCGCTATTAAGCTTAACCCCTATCGGGCAGACGGTTATCACCAAAGCATAGAGCAACAGGTTAAACGATACGTTTTAATGTGTGACTCGGTCAAAACATGGTTACACACCCGATCACT
Organism: Shewanella sp.; assembly: GCA_004195335.1. Classification (GTDB taxonomy): domain Bacteria; phylum Pseudomonadota; class Gammaproteobacteria; order Enterobacterales; family Shewanellaceae; genus Shewanella. The sequence continues at coordinate 4,514 of SDWK01000916.1, read as the reverse complement.
CATTAACAGCATAACCAACAAGCCGAATTATCTTTAGTTCGGCGCTTTTCGTTTACGCAGCAAGCTTACTTACTGCCTTTTTTCACCTCCGACATATACTCACCTAAAATGGACTGAGCATCAATTTTTGACAAGCCAACATTAAACATATCTCGCCAGTAATGGCCTTCTTTCGTATTTCTAAACGCGATAAACATTTGCTTATCTTCAAGTGTCTTCTTGTTTATCTGTAATTTCCCTGCGAGTGACTTCAACTCTTTTTGGGACAGAAGGTAACGTAAGACATGCAAATCGATAACCGCAGCATCGATGCGACCCGTTGCCACCTTTTTTACGTTATGCTCATCAGAATTGACAATCTCAACCTTTTGACTGCCTAGCTTAATCATAGCATCGAGCTCGGCCGTATTTGTGTAATCTCTCACCACACCGAGCCTGTACTGATTAAGATCTGCGAGGCTGGACCAACTGACAGGATGTAGATGCTGCTCAACGAGCCCTAAAGGACTGCTCCCTAAAGGCGCTGAAAATACAAATTCATCTGTTGGGTAGCTATAGGCCGGAAGATATCCAACATATTTAGACTCGGGCCGATTCACAAGCCTTATGGCTCTGCTCCAAGGGAAAAAGCCTACAATGAGTTCATGGCCTACGGCTCTCATTGCAGCCCGAGTAATAGCAATAGTGGCTCCCTGCTGCTTTAAGGTACTCCCGGAATAGGGAGGCCAATGAAGAGAAGTCAGGTGAAGCGTACCGGCTTTTGCACTAGGAACCGAAAAGTTTCCGATACACAGCAGAAGCGGACACAAAATCGCGAAGAAAAATGTGTATTTACGCACGCCGCCTAATCCCCTCAGATCACCGATGTTAAACGCCTCTTTTAAAGAGTACTCCCACTCAGTATAGCTGCTTTATTAATCTACTCATTAAGCTTTGTTACAATTGTTGACTGGTCTATAGAGACGCTTTAATGGGAAAATAACTATTCAAAGAGACTGAGTCAAGGAGTGCCTATGTTACGTAAAACGGTCATAACGATAACCGGGGGTATACTCACCTTCGCAGGCACAGCATTGTTAATTTTACCAGGGCCCGCCTGGTTGCTGCTTCCCGTTGGTCTAGCCATCCTGAGTCTGGAATATCCTTGGGCTAAGGTGTGGTTGCGTAAGAGTCAGCGGCAACTCAATACCTCGGCGGCCTGGCTGGATAGAAAAATCCTATTAAGAAAAATGAAATCTTAATCTCTAGCCGCACATTCATCGCATGGATAGCAAAAATGCAAATCTTTAGAGGTTAAACGGAAAGCCTGCCTGAAAATAACATTTATAACCGAGATGCTCTTCACGGAAACCCAATCCAAATCAACGATAGTCTCTATCGAAACAATGCGTTATATAAAGTCAGTTCAAGTCATTATGATACCCACATTAATAACCCTACAAAAAACAAGTCTTAATGTGAGGTCTCAAATGAAACTAATCTCTCCCCTTTATCTAGCTATCCTGGCAGCAATAAGTACAGCACCAGCCGTAGCCAAAGAGCCCATTGATATTATCAAACCAGCCAAAATCACAGCACCGGAAAAAGTTGAATTGGGTAAGATGTTGTTTTTCGAACCAAGACTATCAAAGTCTGGATTTATCTCCTGTAACTCATGCCATAACCTATCGCTTGGTGGTGTCGACGCACTTCCAACCTCTATTGGACACAAGTGGCAAGAGGGCCCGATTAACTCTCCCACTGTTCTGAATGCTGAATACGGTCTGGCACAATTTTGGGACGGGCGCGCAAAAGATCTCAAAGAACAAGCCGGCGGACCCATCGCGAATCCAGGAGAGATGGGCTTCACCCATGAACTCGCCGTCTCAACCGTAAACTCCATGCCTGCCTATCAAGCGAAATTTGAAGCCATCTATGGTAAGAATTCGGTCAATATTGACAATATAACCGATGCCATCGCCGAGTTTGAAAAAACATTGGTTACGCCAAACAGTCCTTTCGATCTCTACCTTCAAGGAGATCAGACTGCAATTACAGCCGATGCGAAATCAGGTTATCAACTATTTAAGAGTAAGGGCTGTACGAGCTGTCACAATGGACCTGCGGTTGGTGGCACCATGTATATGAAGATGGGACTAGTGAAACCGTTCCACACTAAAAATCCGGCCGAGGGGCGTATCGCAGTAACAGGAAAAGAGGCCGATAAATATGTCTTTAAAGTTCCGACACTGCGTAATATTGAGTTAACTTACCCGTACTTTCACGATGGGGCGACCTGGACCTTAGAGGAAGCGGTAAACACCATGGCAGATATTCAGCTTGGTCAGCCATTATCTGATAAAGAGACACTTGAGATGGTAGCATTTCTTAAATCACTTACAGGTGAGCAACCTCGGATAGTGTTGCCTATTCTGCCTCCATCGAATGCGAATACACCCAAGCCCATTCCGTTTGATAAATAGAACTCGTTAAATAGGGATCACCTCATTACAAGAGGCTTATTTTTTTAAAACAAAACGCCAGCAATATGCTGGCGTTTTATTCAGACAAACTAAAAATGATTAACCCACCAGCTTGAATGGGAAACTATTGAAGCGTTCAATAATCGCGAGTAGAACTCCCTGACGGCGCATGTTATCCATTACTCCCGGGCTGAATCGCTCTAATCTCGTCATGGCCGTTAGCAATAACTTACATTCATGTAGCGTCGCATCCGCTATGTACTCAGGCCTGTCTACTAAATAGCTATTATGATACCAATCGTCCCACTGGAACTCACGCAATAGCATTGAGCTTTTGGCAAGATCATCCGTGAACTCCTGGATTCGACAAACAGAAATAGGCCTCTCTCCACATGCTAAATCATTAACGTATTTAGCGTAAAGACTCGATGTATGCTGCATGAATATTTGGTTCATCTAACACCTCCAACAATCTCGGCTTATTCAGTGTTATGATATTTTATCGGCATATTCACAACACTCTTTAGTTCTTAAGCATGTGCTGCATATGCCATACCACTTATCCGAGTTTTAAACATGTATCCATTATATAAGTGTCATGCTGTACTCAGACTTAACGGTATGAGATAAGGTTTAAGTGATCCTTTAGGACTGTTGATATCATAAACAAGAACTTAAAGTCGATGAGAATAATTCAAGCTCAAGAAATCGAAACTGAAGGTGAAATTTAATAATTTTTCAAACCCAGTTAAAATAGTCAAAATTTGTACACTATTTTCATTTTGCAACGCAAAAATGACAAACGACGCCCCCTCCCACATGGCTTACAGATGAGAAATGCCAAGGCCGAATCTTTACCTCCTGGTTGGAAAAATGCGTAAAAGGGATTATTTAAACGATAACTTCGACGCCATTGGCAGCCACTAGTTTATAAATCCGCACTGGAAAACTCTTCGAGAATCAGATCCGTCAATAACCTTCCGGCTTTACCCAGAGGGCGCTCCATCGTCGACACTAACTGCGGCGTGAATCTATATCGGCTACCACCTCGAAAATCGACCTCAACTAACTCTGTGCGGCTCAGCTCATCATGGATCAAAAAGTCAGGCATCCAACCAAATCCCAGTCCCATCATCAATGCATTTTTTTTCATGATAAAACCTGATAAGTAGAACACTTTATCGCCACCAAATTGCAAATCATCTCGATAATTGTTCTCGGGAGACGAGTCTTCAATGGTCAGTTCCACATATCGTTGTAGATCGAATAATGATACGTTTCTCTCGAGTGCCAATGGATGGTCAGCTGAAACCACTAATACACTCTTAATATCCGGAAGCGGTTGAGCTCGATAATTAGGCCCTGCCCTAAAGTCTTTTACCAACATAAGATCGGCATTGTCTCGTTCAAACCTGTTCTGAACGCCACCTAAAAACTCCACATTTAACTGGATCTTGGTGGGGATCTGATGGGATGCCATACGTTTCAAAGCTTTCATTATCGGCTCCATAGGTAAGGCACCATCAACAACTAATTCAAATTTAGGTTCCCACCCCTCACTAAACTTACTTGCTAAATGTTCAATATTTGCAAGGTTTTGCAGTAACTTTTGTCCCTCGGCAAGGATGACTTTACCTTCTGGAGTTAATTCTGCTCGATACTGATCACGACAAAATAGGTTTACACCTAAGTGTTGTTCAAGTTTTTTCACTTGATAACTCACCGCTGATTGAGCCTTATGTAATCGCTCTGCAGCCTTAGAGAAACTGCCCTCTTCGACCAGAACTTCAAGCAATTTAAATGCATCCACATCAACCCGCATATCTACCTCACCAGTGTAAACATTAAAATGATTGAATGGGTATTGAATAATATTGAAAGTTCTGGTTTTGATATTGTTCATAGCAGATACAATATACAGGTAGCATCGTACATTGACAGTGTTTTGCAATTTGAAACCATTAATGATATCATAAAATTCCCGCATGATTTCGTGACCTTCATTGGGGTTAAAATAAAAACCAACTCCGTTATCTGATTCAAGTAACTCGG
>SDWK01000909.1 GCA_004195335.1 Shewanella sp. | reverse complement strand
AGATGTGTATAAGAGACAGGATACATTCGCTGTCGAGTAACCGGTTTTTTATATGTTCATCTGAAAAGCCACCTAATAATAATGATTAATTCTAATTAACATGGAAGACAATTATGACAAGCACCAAATCTACGGCAATGGCATTAAGCCTCTCCGCATTAGCAATGGCGATATCTGCCAGTGTCACTGCATCTCCCGCCTTTACCCCGGGATTACAGTCACTAAACTCAGGCATTGAGCAGACATCGCCTTTACCTAAGCGTTATATCGTCAAGTTTAGAAATGCAAACGCCCTTGCCAGCTTTCAATCTCAATCAACTGAGATCAGTGAAGCGCTCTATGAGCCAAGATCAAACGAAGTTTTCTCTCACCACAGAGCAATGAACAATGCCTCTGCCAGAGAGATGAAGCGAATTGGTCGCAGTAACAGCTATACAGCGAAACTTAATGCTAAAGGTCTTCAAGCGCTTAAACTACGTCCGGATGTAGAATATGTTGAAGAAGATGTTCCAAGAAGACTCCTTAGTGAAACAACACCTTGGGGTCAAACCTATGTGGGCGCGACAAGTCTAAGTGATTCCCAAGCTGGTAATCGAACTATCTGTATTATCGATTCAGGTTATGATCGTAGTCATAATGATTTAAGCGGTAATAACGTCACAGGAACCAATAACTCGGGTACAGGAAACTGGTTTGAACCTGGCAACCACAATGCTCACGGCACTCATGTAGCTGGTACTATCGCAGCAATTGCCAACAACGAAGGTGTTGTCGGTGTTATGCCAAACCAGAATGCCAATATTCATGTGATCAAGGTATTCAATGAAGCGGGTTGGGGCTACTCATCATCACTGGTATCTGCAGTCGATACCTGTGTCAACAACGGCGCCAATGTTGTGACCATGAGTTTAGGTGGTAGCGCCTCAAGTACCACAGAACAAAATGCCTTAACCGCTCATCAGAATAATGGCGTCTTACTTATCGCCGCTGCAGGTAATGACGGCAATAATACTCACAGTTATCCAGCCTCTTATGATGCTGTAATGTCAGTTGCCGCCGTCGATAACAACAAAGATCATGCCGCGTTCTCTCAATACACTAACCAAGTTGAGATTTCAGGCCCGGGTGAAGCAATTCTCTCAACAGTCACCTTGGGTGAAGGTCGTCTTGCCGATATCACCATTGGCGGTCAATCTTATTTTGATAATGGTGTTGTCCCCCATAACCGTTACGTAAAATCGGGCACTGATCATGTGGCAACACCGGTTAATGGCAGTGTTACTGGTGAGCTTGCCGAGTGTTCTGTGTCAGGTAACTGCACAGACATGAGCAACAAAGTTTGTCTGGTTGAACGTGTCGGTAACCAGGGTGCCAGTTATCCTGAGATCGATGCCGTCAGAGCCTGTAATAACGCTGGTGCAAGTGCCGTCATAGTCTACGGCAATACTGCACTGCCCGGCCTTCAGAACCCTTTTCTGGTCGATACCAACAACGAAGCATCTCTAGTTTCAGTATCTGTCAGTCGCGCAACAGGTCAAGTACTTCAAGGCCTAATTGGTTCAACTGTGACTGTTTCAAATACCGCCAACGAAGATTATGAATACTACAACGGTACTTCTATGGCAACGCCTCATGTTTCAGGTGTGGCAACATTAGTTTGGAGTCACCACACCGAATGTAGCGCAGCCCAAATCCGTTCAGCACTTCACGCCACAGCCGAAGATCTTGGCACTGCGGGTCGTGATGATAAGACAGGTTATGGTCTTATTGATGCTGTCGCAGCGAATGCTTACTTAGATCAATCTTGTGATGGTCCAACCGATCCTGGAACAGGCACTGGCGATAATGTACTGGTTAACGGCACAGCTAAAACCAGTCTTGCAGGCGTAAAAGGTGAGGAGCTTCATTTTTCAATCGATGTTACTGCAGGTGCATCTGATCTCAGCTTTACCATGAGTGGTGGTACTGGTGATGCGGATCTGTATGTTCAATATGGCGCGGCACCGACTTCTGATAGCTACGATTGTCGTCCTTGGAAAGGAGGTAATAGCGAGTCTTGCCCAATCACCAATGCTCAAACCGGAACCTACTATGTCATGGTTCAAGGTTATAGCGCATTTAGCGACGTAAGCTTAGTGGCTAACTACACTGAATCTAATGGCGGTGGAAATTCAGATGGTGGAGCAGCAACTTACACCAACAGCACAAGCTATGCGATCCCTGATAACAGCTCTGCGGGTATCAGCAGTGCAATCTCAGCGACTCGAACAGGTGATTCAGGCACCGTATCGGTAACCGTTGATATTTCACATACCTATATTGGTGATCTGCAAGTTGAACTACACAGCCCAAGTGGTCAAGTAGCCATAATTCATGATAACTCTGGTGGAAGTGCTAACGATATCAACAAGACCTACACAGTTGATATGACAGGCGTTGAATCCGCAGGTCTGTGGACTCTTAAAGCGGTTGACAGTGCTAAACGCGATACTGGCACGATCAACTCTTGGACACTGAACTTTCAGTAATCTATAGCTAAAAAATAAAAGAGGGCGTTAAACGCCCTCTTTTTTTATGCCCTGAAATAAGTCAGCTTTATCCCCTTAGCCATTTACTGATATAATTAAACCAATATCAATTGACGCAATGAACTCATGACACAAGCAAACAACCCATTACACGGTATCAAGCTAGAAACCTTACTTACTGACTTAGTCGAGCATTATGGCTGGGAAGAGCTTGGGGACCGCATCGATGTGCGCTGCTTTAAACATGATCCTAGTATCAAGTCGAGTCTAAGATTCCTGCGTAAAACCCTCTGGGCAAGAGAAAAAGTTGAATATCTTTACCTTAAGATGAATAAATTACCTTTGCCTGCAAGAAAACCAAGGGATGACGGCTACCAAGCCACTGATAAAACGCTTCGCACTGCGAATAACAGAGCAGCTGATAAACCGAATAAAGACTCGGATGATGACACTCAATTAAATGCCAACATCTGGGGTAACTAGGGCTTCGGACATTTAATACAAAGCAAAGCTTGTATGGTGTTGTAATTTTAACAATGAAAAAAGGCTGTAAGCTTCAAGGCTTACGGCCTTTTTTTATTCGAATGAAATAACGATTATTTTAGCAAGTAGTCACTGCCATCTTTGGCTGTAAATATTTGATCTTGTTGTGACATTGAAATCCTATTCTGCTCATCGATATTTAACAAACTAATCCAATACCTGTGCCCTTCAACCTGAATATCTTCAATATTGGCACTATCATGAGCGCCAATCTCACCACAACGGTCGAATGTCAGCTCCACATGCGTGCCCTTATCTCGTAACAGGATAGCCGAAGGCTCACTCTTATGACCGTTTAAGGCAACAAACTGCTTTGGATCTTTCAAACCGGTATGAGTACCGTCGATGAAGAAGATCAGCAATTGCTGGTAGTAAACAACATAACTGCTGACATCTTGATGTGATCCTTTCGCTAATGGAAAAGTGCTGTCGAGAAACTGCTTCGCAGTTTCACTTTGTGAAGTTTTGACAAGCTCCACATTCATAACGTCAGCATTGATAAGGTCATTAAAGTTCTGTTTACTTTGAATACTATTGATTGTTGAAATGTCCATAGCCTTATCCTCTTCACTCGGTCTTAAGTTAGATTTTTAATTATTTACAAAAGCATAGAAACATATTTTTAATTTTATGAAATATCAATCCTTCAGCTCTGTCTCGATATTCAACATAAATACTGTTTCCTGATTGCTTAATTTGTAGTCTAGCGAATTTTTAACTACAATTTCACAATTAAAATTTTACAGTGTGAATTTTACAAAATGCGCAATAACCAAAGCTTAATGAGAAAATCACATTTTCTGGGAACTAAGATAAGAAACCTAAGAAAACGAAATCATCTGACGATGGAAGATCTGTCTGCCCGGTGCATGAGAATCGATCCAGAATCCTCGCCATCAATATCCTATCTCTCTATGATAGAGCGAGGTAAGCGCGTCCCCAGCGCAGGCATGATGGCCGTCATCGCCGCCGTTTTTCAAAAAGAGGTTGATTGGTTCTTAGATGATGTCCCCGAAGATCAAGCCATTACCCCCGAAAAAGGCAGACGAGGCGGAATAAGCGGCATGGCTTTAGAGCCAAGCTTCCTCTTTTCAAAGGACATTTTGCAGATAGCCATTCCTGAGATGTTATCTCAGACCGGTATTACCGGCCGGCAATTTGCCCATTTGTTAATCCGGGCTCATCAGGAGCACCACCAGAACCATTTTCCAGATCTCGAACGTGCGGCCGAAGAGATAGGCCTTAAGCGTATGCCGCTCGCCGTCGAAGATCTGATGGATATCGCTAAAAGTTTGGGGCTCTCGATAAAGTGGATCAATGATACCCCTCACGATGTAATTGATGAGATGGGCGTCACCTCCAGTCAACTTGTCACCTCATTCTTCGAGCCCCCTTCGACTATTTATGTCAATGAACAACTCAAGACGACACCTATCAGGCTCAAATACGATCTCGCCGTACACATAGGCCATTGCGTGCTGCACAACAAAGATGGACTTAAATCTGTATTAACCACAGGGCGAAGCCAGATCAGTGCAGATGTGGATACGGGAGTCCCGCAGTCTTCGACCGTTAATGCGCAAGATATTCTGCATGCCTGGCGTGACTTTGAATCCAGTTTTTTTGCCGGAGCCCTACTCTGCCCTAAGGTTCCATTCAGGCAGCTACTCGACCGTCACGGTTATGAGATAGATGTTCATAAACAGCTGGGCGTATCAGCCTCGGTCGCCATGCGCAGAATGACCGTAGTGTCTCCCTACCCTCACTGGCATTACTTCGACGCCTATGCACCGGGAAAATTGAAGGCGGTATATCGCGGCAACGGTATTCCACTGCCTTGGGGGAATATGAGGCAGGTGCAGGACCCCTGTCAGCATTGGGCGGTATTTAGGATGATCAACGAACCTACGGAGGGCACATCGGCGCAGATATCAATACTCAATGTTGAAAATGAACCCAGGATCTATTGCTGTGAGTCGATAAAAGTTGAGGATCTTGCCGGCAATAATCATGTGCTTTGTGCAGGCATCGATCTTAACCCAGCCATCGAAGCACAAGGTGGCGATGCACTATCGATAGCATCGGATCTGAAACAGGCTTGTGTGGCTCAAGGTGGGTCGGCATTGATACCTAAGGTCATCAAAAAGGAGCTGATGAGCGTGGCAAAAATCCTCAATATCAACTGGGTCGAGCGAGGCATTGAGACAGAGGCAAGAGTGATCTGCTCCAGAGGCGCTGTATGTCCACGAGATCCAAGCTGTTATCAATCGAATAAAACGCGATGTGATGGATAAGATTATCTTTTTAAACAATTTTATAAATACACGAGTTATAAATAAAAAGAGTCAGGAGGCACCTGACTCTTTTGTATTCGCTTTATCTCATCTTGTCCAGAACCGGAGTTACCAGTCTAGTAGACTAATTAACCTAAACTGTTAATGCTATTTTACCGACCGCTGCGCCAGACTCTAATCGGGCATGGGCATCGGCGACCTGCCAGATGGTGAAATCAGAATCATCCAACAGTGGCTTAATAACGCCAAGATCGACCAATTCGGCAACTTTAGTCAGGATCTCACCATGGGATCTTCGGTTAATCCCTTCAACCATAGGAATAAGCATCAATACACTGTGGAAACTCAGGCTTTTTAATGCCACCTGTAAGACATTCTCGATGGGTAGGGTCGTCGCAACGCCTCCGTTGAATCTAGCCGCCTCGAAACTGCGTTGAATATTTTCACCGGCCACCGTATCTAAGATAGCGTCGAAACCAACCCCATCTGTGTACTGTGCCACATACTCCTGCACGCTTTGCTCAGCCACATTGACTAAATTATCAGCCCCTATTGTTTCGGCTACCGCCATATTTTTAGGCATAGAGGTCGCTGTCACGTTTGCACCAAAGTATTTGGCTAACTGAATCGCGATGTGACCCACGCCACCCGTCGCCCCATGAATGAGCACCTTGTCCCCTTTTTTTACAGCCAGCTTGTTATTCAGCGCTTCCCAGGCTGTAATTGAAACTAGTGGCAGAGCCGCCGCTTCCTTCATGGTCAGGGTTTTTGGCTTATGCGCCATCAGATCAACATCGACCAACATAAATTCGGCCAGCGCACCATCTATACCCGCAATACCTCCTGCGCAGCCATAAACCTCATCGCCTACCTTGAAGCGACTCACATCATCGGCAACCTCAGTCACGATGCCAGCGACATCACCATGTAAAATCTCAGGCAAATTGGCAGACCAGGGAGTATCGCTCGAACGCAACATAGTATCCAATGGATTGACACTGCTTGCTTTTACTTCCACCAGAATATGTCCGGGTTTCAGTGTCGGTTTCGCTTTCTCTGCAAGCTCGAAAACATCGCTAGAACCCAGTTGTTTAATTATCATTGCTTTCATGTTTGTGCCCTCAAATAGTTAGTGGGGCTATTCTATTAATTGCACTAAAAACTAACAACAACCCATAAAACAAACTACTTTTGCTTTTTAGACAAAGGTGATCTAGGCTAGCTTTGCCTTAAACCTGCAGAAGTAAGTCAACATGAGCATGATCACCAGACTGCATTACTTTAACAGTGTCGTCGAAACGGGAAGTATTTCTGAAGCGAGCCGGGTATTCGATGTTCAGCCATCATCGATATCTCGTCAGCTCATTGCGTTAGAAAAAGAGTTAGGAATACGTCTGCTCAACCGTACTACCCGTAATATCGGGCTTACAGAAGCAGGACTCACCTATTATCAATATTCCCAACGAATCGTCTCTGAGCTTGATGAAGCCCACAGAGTGGTGAATGACCTGCAACAGAACCCGAAAGGCTCCTTGAGAGTCAGCATGACGGTCGGATTCGGCGAAAGTTGTGTACTCCCTTTGATCCCCGCTTTTATGAGCCAATTTCCTGATATCACAATAGAACTCGAGCTAACCGAACGGGTCATCGATCTGGTGGAAGACAATGTCGATATCGCCATTCGAAGTGGCCGCCTGCCGGACTCAAATTTGATAGCGAGGAAACTTGCCGATAATAATTTTACGCTGTGCTCAAGTCCCCATTATCTGGCCCAACACGGCAGTCCTGAAAATCCACAGACATTGACAGATTTTGATTGTATTCGTTACGGCTACACGGGATGGCGTGAGTGGTTTTTGATGGATGAGAAACCCAAGAAATTATCGATTCGTGATGGCATCACAGTAAACTCAGTGAATGGACAAAAACAGTTACTACTGAGCCATGCAGGCCTAGCCCTAATGCCGTTGTGGGCAGTCCACGAGGAGCTTAAAAATGGCAGTCTGGTTCATGTCCTCAATCAGCATACTTTCAGTCCTTATGAAAGCATGAGCTCAACCTATGCCATCTATTTAAGAAGAGAGCTTATCTCTCCAAAAATCAGAGTGTTTCTGGATTACCTGATAGAACATTTAGATTAATACC
>SDWK01000673.1 GCA_004195335.1 Shewanella sp. | reverse complement strand
TGACGTATTCAAATCAAAAGTAATAATCGACAACATAGGAAAGAGTTAAGCATGCAAGAGATCGCCAATTTGAAGAAAATACGAGTACTGGTTGGTTCGACAAATCCAGTAAAGATCAACGCGGCAAAAGTGGCCATCTGTCAGATATTTCCTGAAACACACATTGAGTGCATAGGTATTCACGCTCCATCCATGGTTCCGGACCAGCCCATGACCGAGGTTGAAACCCGACAGGGTGCGATCAACCGGGTCATTTATTGCCAAGCATTAGTCGATGCAAAGGAGTACTCGGCGGAGCTGTTTGTTGCGATGGAAGGTGGTGTCGATAACTTTGAACATGGTCCTGCAACTTTCGCCTATATTGTTGTAGCCAATGCGGAACAACTTTCTGTCGGTCGCAGTGCATTATTGCCACTACCATCACGCATCTACCACGCATTAGTCGCGGGGGAAGAACTTGGCGATGTCATGGACAGACTATTTAATACAAAAAATATTAAGCAGCAAGGCGGGGCTATAGGACTACTGACTCAAGGGCATGCAACCCGTGAAAGTATCTATACTCAGGCACTCATTCTTGCCATGGCTCCTTTATTAAATCCTGAGCTATATCAAGACTAAAACATTCAGTAAGGACTTGCATTTTTGCTGCCAAGCCCCTACTTTAGACTGAAGTTATTTAGCTCGACGCTATATGCTACTCACGACAACCGCCCTCCAAGTTAAAAATCACATCCGCAAACGCTTGCATTCTTCCTCATTACCCTCTAGGTTAGCACTTAGATGCAAGTCGCAACTAATTGAGAGGGTTAGGTATCAGTGTTAAATAGCAAGAGTGAGACTTCTAACAAGGCTGAACAGGCACAAGGTTCAGGCCTAAGAACATTATCCAGATACTTAGTCAGACAGTTAGGTATGCTTAATTCAGCCTGTGGCGATCTACCACTCTCCCCGGTTCAGGCTCACGCATTGATCGAACTCAGGCATCAGGCAATGCCAATAAAACAACTCGCTCAAATTCTCAACATTGATAAATCTAATGCCAGTAGAGCCATCACAAACTTAGTAGAAAAAGGGCTGGCGCAAACTAAAAGCAACCCCAAAGACAGCAGAAGTTTACTCGCCCAACTGACACCTCAAGGTAAGAAGTTACTGCACAAGCTGGATCAGCAACAAAATATTGTTTTTGAACAGATCCTATCGCAACTTTCAGCCGAAGAGACTGAACAGATAGAGAATGCCATTACCACCTATCATAAAGCGATTTGCCGTTCTCAAGCTCAGCAGGGATTAACCATCCGCGAGATACAGCCTGAAGATGATCAGGCAATGGCTCAGATCATTCGAGAGGTCTCTGCCGAATATGGTCTCACCTCAGATAAAGGTTATGGCGTCTCAGATCCCACTCTAGACTCCCTCTGTAAGGAGTATCTATCCGATGATGCCTGTTACTGGGTGGTAGAGGAAAATGGTGTATTACTTGGCGGAGGAGGGATTGCCCCACTAACCCCAAACGATCCATTGATGGAACAAGGTGCTACCGAGTCAGAGCCCAACTTCGAAGATGGGGTTTGCGAGCTGCAGAAGATGTATTTTTCACATCAACTACGTGGCAAAGGGTTAGCAAGGCGGCTCGCCTATCAAGCGATCGACTTCGCTCGAGAGCACGGTTATCACTCCTGTTATTTAGAGACCACCGCATGCCTTAAGGAAGCCGTTAAACTGTATGAGTCCATTGGCTTCGAACATATACCATCACACCTTGGTAGTACGGGCCACGATGCCTGTGAAATGCCGATGTTATTGAAGCTATCAAAAAGCTCAGATGCCGCCATGTAAGTGAAATTAGTTTTCATAGAAAGTAAGCACAACTGCCAAACAGGCTGCGCCATCAAATAGTCGCAGCCGTCATCTGATATCTCTAGTCTTTCCATAAAAATATTGTTAGCCTCAAATGATTCTCGTTGCGCAATTTGCGCCAAAATAGAGTGGAGATTTTATGGAATATAGACGTATCCCACATTCCAGCCTTGATGTAAGTGAGCTCTGCTTAGGTACCATGACTTGGGGTGAGCAGAATACCCAACAAGACGCTTTTTCCCAACTCGATTATGCCATAGGTGAAGGGATAAACTTTATCGACACGGCAGAGATGTATCCGGTCCCTCCCAAAGCTGAAACCCAGGGAGAGACAGAACAAATATTAGGCAACTATCTAAAGAAAAGCGGCAATCGTAACAACTTGGTCATAGCCACTAAAGTCTCGGCCCCCGGCGGTAAGAGTGACTATATTCGATCGAATATGGCCCTAGACTGGCGCAATATTCATGAAGCGGTCGACGCCTCACTGGAACGACTTCAAATCGACACTATAGATCTTTACCAGATCCACTGGCCAGACAGAAACACCAACTTTTTTGGCGAACTCTCTTATCAACAGATCGATGATAATGAGAAACAAACCCCCATCCTCGACACACTCGAAGCATTGGCCGACTTGGTAAAGTCAGGAAAAATTCGTTACATAGGCGTGTCCAATGAAACGCCATGGGGCCTGATGAAGTACCTGCAATTAGCAGAAAAACATAATCTTCCCCGTATCATTAGTGTTCAAAATCCCTATAACTTGCTCAATCGCAGCTTTGAAGTGGGCATGGCAGAGATAAGCCATCGTGAAGAAGTGCCATTATTAGCATACTCACCTCTGGCATTCGGAGCACTCAGCGGTAAATACCTCGATGACCAATGGCCTGAAGGTGCCAGACTGACACTGTTTAAACGCTTTGCACGTTATACCGGCAGCCAAATGGCACTCGAAGCGACCAAGGCTTATGTCGAGTTGGCCAGGGAGTTCAACATGAGCCCAGCGCAGATGGCTCTGGCGTTCGTTAACTCACGCAAATTTGTCGCCTCCAATATCATAGGAGCCACGAGTCTTGAACAGTTAAAAGAGAACATCGACAGCATCAATACCAGTATCTCACCCGAGTTACTCATTCGTCTCGACGAGCTGGCCCAGATATACAGACTGCCTTGCCCTTAACAAAAAAGAATAAAGACAGTTATAAGCTATAAGCTATAAGCAGAGTCTTGCAATATACTCAGGATGATAGGATAGCAAGCGACGAATGACTCGTTAACAGCCAAGCATAAAAGCCACTTGCAATAGGCGTTGAGATCTCCGAAGATCACAACGCCTTTTCTTTTTGTTATGACCAGCGGATTAAACCATGGACTTTACCCAACTGCGCGCTCAATTTCCGGCTCTCGAGCAGACCTTAGAGGGGTATCCACTGTGTTACCTGGACACTGCAGCCACCAGCCAGAAGCCGCAGCGAGTTCTGGATGCCATGGTTCAATATTATGAAAAAGATAATGCCAATGTGCATAGAGCCGCTCATCAGCTGTCATCTAGGGCCACAAGTCAATATGAAGCAGTACGTGATACTCTGACTCGCTTCATCAATGCCGAGCGTCGGGAAGAGGTAATCTTCACCCACGGCACCACCGAGGCTATCAATATGGTGGCCTATGGATTATCGGCTCAGATTAAAAAGGGCGATCTTATTCTGATCGACACCGCGGCTCATCACGCCAATATCGTCCCTTGGCAACAGTTGGCTCTGCGCACTGGTGCAATCATCAAACCCATTCCTCTGACTGCCGATTGCCGCTTAGATGAAACCGCTTATGAGGCCTTGCTACGAGACAAGCCCGCGATTGTAGCACTCAGTCATGTCTCTAACGCCTTGGGTACGCTCAATCCGGTTCACTCCCTGATCGCTCGCGCTAAACAAGCTGGTGCACTCACGTTAGTCGACGGTGCACAAGCGATTGCTCATCTGCCTGTAGATGTCCGAAGTATCGACTGTGATTTCTACGTATTCTCCGCTCATAAAATGTATGGCCCTACCGGGCTTGGCGTGCTTTATGGCCGTTATGACATATTAGATACGCTCGCCCCCTTGATAACGGGTGGAGAGATGATTAAAACCGTCAGTTTCGCGACTACCGAGTTCAATATTTTACCTAATAAACTGGAAGCCGGAACCCCGCCGATTGCCGAAGTGATAGGCCTGGGCGAAGCCATTGCCTTTATCGACGAGCTACCGAGCGTTGAAACCACCCAAAAAGAAAATGAGTTAATCTGTTACCTACAATCTCAGCTCGAACAGTTAGGCGATATCACCCTTTATGGTGCCCATAAGGATAATATTGGTGCGGTGGCATTTAATCTGGCAGGGGAACACCATCAGGACGTAGGGATCTTATTAGATCAACAGGGAGTTGCAGTTCGCTGTGGGCATCATTGCGCTATGCCCCTGATGCAGAGTCTGCAGATCAAAGGCTGCTGTCGAGCCTCGATCGGTGTATATACCAGTAAAGATGATATCGACAACTTTATCACCGCACTCACATCGGTAAAAGAGATGCTGTTATAATCAAACTCTAGGTTCTAGGTTCTAGCAAATTATTTATTCCATCGATTTAGTTAACAGTATTCAGGTCAAGTATGAGTCAAGCAGCACAGCCCGCCACAGAGGTATTTTTAGCGCTTAAACTCGATAGCAGGGAGCTATTGCTGTCGTTTGAGAACGCCAATAATTGGCAAGAGCGCTATCGTCAAATCATGCTGCTGGGTAAAACTCTGCCTAAGCTAGACGATGAGTTTCGTATAGAACGGGCTCAAGTTAGGGGATGCGAGAGTAATGCCTGGCTCTACCACCAAAAGATCGACAACAAACATTACTTTATAGCCGACAGTGATGCCCGTATCGTAAAAGGATTGGTTGCTCTGCTGTTGGCCGCTTGTCATGGTAAAAGCTCAGAAGAGATCGCCACTTTTGATATTGAGGGCTACTTTGACCAGCTTGGATTAACGGGCCAACTTAGCCCGTCACGCACCAATGGATTGTTCGCCTTAGCTAAGGCAATTAAAACATCAGCCTAAAAGCGACCAAACGTTAGCCTATTTTAGTCATCTCACTGATCACAAAGCTTGCTATCGCCCCTTCAACGGCTTTCAAGTATGCCTCAATATGGCCACTAGCAAGGTGAGTCTGCAACAATGCCTTGCTTTCCCAGCCTTCATAAAAAACAAACAGTTCAGGACGTTCGTTATCTTGATGCAGGTCATACTGCAGGCAGCCCTGCTCCTGACGTGTAGGCTCAATCAGTTTCAGCAGCTCAGCTCTTACCAGCTCTACTTGATCTTGTTTCGCTTCGATATGGGCAACGACAGTTAATATACTCATGATTTATTCCAGTGATTGTTCGAGTTGGTGACAATTATAGAGCGCTAATTTCAAAGATAAAGACGACAACACCTTGCACACTTTCAAAATTATTTTGTTAATAGAGGCATGTTACCTATTTAGACATATTTGATGATATTAATCCCTCCATCTGGCGAATAGCTGGATTTAATGTCACTATCTTTGCTAAATAAACTCAATCCCAGAGACAACTGGACACCTATGCTCACCACCTTAGCCATTCAAAATTACCGCTCTTTACGCGATATCAGGGTGCCACTAAAACAACTCAATCTCGTCACGGGTGCTAATGGCAGCGGCAAGTCAAACCTCTATAAGGCATTGCGTCTACTCGCGCAAACGGCCCAGGGCGGAGTGGTCAATGCGCTTGCCTTAGAGGGGGGACTGGATTCGAGTTTCTGGGCCGGGCCAGAAAATATCACCAAGGGGATGCTAGATGGCAGTACCGCTATCGAGCCCACAGTTCGTCAACAGGCTAAACGCCTCAAGCTCGGATTTGCCAGCGATGAATACAGTTACCTAATCGAGTTAGGACTCCCAAAACCTGACTCCACTACCTTATTTGGCTTAGATCCTGAAATAAAGCGCGAGTCTATCTGGGTCGGTGATAAGTATCGCCCTGCCGCGGTGTTAGTCGAACGCCGTAGCGCACTGGTCAAAAGCAGAACAGAGCAAAGCGGTCAGGCGGGATGGCAGGTGTTAAATTTACATATGCAGCACGGTGACAGCATCTTCACTGAGCTTGCCGATCCCGAAAGAACGCCTGAGGTCATCAAGCTAAGAGATAACATCAGAGCATGGCGTTTCTATGATCACTTTCGCAGCGATAGCGATGCGCCTGCGCGCAAACCTCAACTTGGCACTCGTACTCCCGTTTTACATCACGATGGCAGGGATCTGGCCTCGGCCATCCAAACTATTTTTGAAGTGGGTGATAAAGAGGGTTTCAATCAAGCGGTGAGCGATGCCTTCCCCGGGGCCAAAGTGCATATCGAATATGAATCTAACGGCATGCTAAGCGTGAGATTTTACCAGGAGGGGCTGTTACGTCCACTCAATGCGGCAGAGCTTTCCGATGGAACACTCAGATACCTGCTGCTCGTCGCTGCCTTGTTAACACCCAGACCACCTGAACTGATGGTACTCAATGAACCCGAAACCAGTTTGCACCCGGATCTGTTGCCGGCACTGTCTCGTCTGATTGCCAAAGCATCACAACAGTGTCAACTTTGGGTCGTCTCTCACGCCAATCGCTTGATCAACGCCCTCAATGAATTCGAGCATTGCAACCTAATTGAACTGGATAAGCGGCTGGGACAGACCGAGATAATCGGTCAGGATATTTTGAGCAAACCAAGCTGGAACTGGCAGAGCCGCTCTTAACCGCTGCGACAAAAACAAGTGAATAACAAGCCGGAAGCTGATTCTAACTCCAAGCTCGTAGCTCGTAGCTCGTAGCTCGTAGCTCGTAGCTCGTAGCAATAATAAACTACAGCGAGAAGTTTGCGATCGTCTTCTGAATACCAACCACATCGGTGCCCTTCTTAAGCTCTTTAACCAAGGGGTCTTTTTGACCCGAGATCCATAACTTAAGCTCAGAGTCCATATCGAATCGACCTGCTGTTTCAACTTCAAAATGAGTGATAGCCTTGTAGGGAATGGAGTGATAGCTGACTTTCTTGCCCGTCATCCCCTGCTTATCAATTAAGATGAGTCGCTTGTTGGTAAAAACGAACATGTCCCGTATGACTTTATAGGCCAAGTGTAGCTGTTCGTTATCACCCAAAATTGGATTTAACTCTTCGGCTAACTCCTCTAAATTAACTTCAGATGCATTCCCCATCAGTGAATCTAATAATCCCATCTTTCTTCCTTAAAAAGTGCTTGGCCCTTATACCGATTGGTTTTAGTGCCCATATATAGATAATACCAATCAGTATAAAGATGTGATCGCTCAGCGAGAATTTAGCGCTTCTGAGGCAAGGTCATTAATTGCTCCTGCATAAATGACATTTTCAACATCCATGTTGTTCGCAACGAGTGAAGAACATAGTTGTTCTACGTTAAAGCTCGTTAACACCGCATCGGAGGCGCTAAAACTCGCCTGTTAGGCGTGTTTTTGGCTGCCTACTTCTGTGTTGAATGGCCTCACAAGGGAACAACCATTCCATCATCCATTCGCCTTGAATTAGTTGCCAAAAAAACACGCTGAGTAGATCACTTTCTTATACTGATTGGTATTATCTATATATGGGCACTAAAACCAATCGGTATAAGGGCCAAGCACTTTTTAAGGA
>SDWK01000656.1 GCA_004195335.1 Shewanella sp. | reverse complement strand
TGATTAAAGTGTCCATTAATATCACATTGAATGGATCACTCCCTTACACTGAGAAATTAATATGAAACTTAGTACCTTATCCGCTTTACTCCTCTCGGGTTTATTATTGTCTGCCTGCGCCACTAAACCAAAGAGTGACTATGATGTCGGTTACGACTTTGACCAACTAAGCACATTTATCGAGCTTTCACCGACTCAAACTAACGATCCCATCAGCTCGACCAGGATCATCAATGCCATCGCCAGTGCGTTGA
Organism: Shewanella sp.; assembly: GCA_004195335.1. Taxonomy (GTDB): domain Bacteria; phylum Pseudomonadota; class Gammaproteobacteria; order Enterobacterales; family Shewanellaceae; genus Shewanella. Next base: position 7,365 of record SDWK01000656.1, on the reverse strand, counting down.
CGGCTAAAGGATTTGTCAGGGATGAAGATGATCCCTGTTTCAAGGTCACTTACGCCTTTAAGGTAGAAGACAAACCCAAAGACTCCGGCGTATCGATAGGGCTTGGAACAGGAACATGGGGAAGCAATGGTGGCATTAGTATAGGTACAAGCGTGGGAGTCCCTATCGGCAGTGATACAGCTAAGATCCAGACCATACAGATAGATGTGATAGACACACAGAGCAACAAGCTCATATGGCGAGGCACAGACAAGTTTAACTTCGATGCGGGCGGGACAGAAAAAGCCGAAAGTACGGCGAACACTGTGACTAAAATCTTAGCCCTGTTTCCACCGCAAAAATAGTCAACGATACCGTAGCAAGTTAATAGAGCTGATACCCTAGAGGTGAGCGTTCACCGTGCGTCTCGAAGTTAACGTCCAATCCCTGAAGGTCTGGAGCTTCTCAGGCATAACACCAATCTCAAAGTGCTTAAAGATGAGCGTTTACCGTGCGACCAGATGCCCAATCTCTGAGTGCCTGTAACTTCTCTCGCATCACCACAGAAAGAGGCCTGGTTTTCATTAACTCTTCGATGAGCAGACTCTGTTCCACTTCCCTGTCCGATGCCTTTGCCGTGTAGATGGCAGAGATAATCGCCTGCTCTATCTCGGCTCCGGAGAATCCCTGACTCACCTTCGACAGTTGAGCCAGATCGAAACGATTCGGATCTAACTGGCGGCGTTTGGCATGTATAAGAAATATCGCCTGACGGATCTCATCATCAGGAAGATCGACGAAGAATATCTCATCCATGCGGCCTTTTCGCATCAACTCTGGTGGCAATGCCGATATATCGTTTGCGGTGGCCACCATGAAGACATCTGATTTGCGCTCGGACATCCAGGTCAAAATCGTGCCTAAAATTCGTTTCGAGGTTCCATCATCACTACTACCGCTGCTTAAACCTTTCTCTATCTCGTCAATCCAGAGCACACAAGGGGACATCAGGTCTGCCAACTCTAACGCATGTCGCAGATTCTTCTCGGTCTCACCAATATACTTATTATAAAGGGCAGACATATCCATTCTCAGTAGCGGTCTTTGCCACATTCCAGCCACGGCTTTCGCCGCCAAGCTCTTACCGCTACCTTGTACTCCAAGCAGTAATATCCCCTTGGGCTGATCTTCAAGAGTCTGTGTTTTTGCCGAAGGTGCCCTCTGTTTTAACCACTTCTTCAGATTATGCAGGCCCGCCACCTGAGAAAAATCACTGGTATCATATTCAAACTGCAACACCCCTTTCATATCCAGCAGCTCAAACTTACCTCGGTTCACCATATCGACATCTGAGAGCGTGATCGCCCCGTCATCCACAATGGCCTTATGGGCAAGACGGCGGGCATCATCAAAAGTCAGCCCCCTGAGGTTATCGGCGAGTTTAGATACTGCAGAATCATCAACCAGCAGCTGCATACCTTCACTTTTAACTTGTTCTATTTGTTCATAAATAAGGTTTTGCAACTGAGCAGTATTGGGTAATGAAATACGAAAATAGGCACAATAACGCTTAATTTCCGGTGGGATCTCGAAGGCATGACTCACCAGCACTATGGTATGTTTTAAAGACTCATACTCCAGCGCGATCTCTTTCAACAGGCGAACATTTTTCGGTGCATTTTCGACAAAAGGGTGAAAATCGCATAGAACATAGATCCCCTGCTGCTCGGTGGATTTAATTTGCCCTAAGATATCGGCTGGCTCGCTATTAAATTTTTGAGTGCCTATAGCCCGATCGACACGAGTCAGGCCCTGAGTAATGCTCCAGGTAAACAAAGGTTGATAGAGAATGGAGGATACTTTTTTAAGCAATTCGACGACCCGATACTCTTCATAGGTTTCGATAACCACAATCGGAGTATTCGATCTTAATACGGCGGTTAAATCTCTGATATCTTGCATTTTTAATACCCATTCCGTTAGTTATCTGTTCATTCAGCCGGAGCTTCTCAGCCATCCTGTTTCTGGCTTACATAGATTAAAAAGCAAAGGGACAATCTAATGTCCCTTCGTGCAATATTCAACTCTTTAATTTAACCACTTATTGACCAAGTTATCTTTTTAGACTATTAATTACTCACCTTGGCTTTATGGATAAGCCGAAAATTAAGGAAAAATTATGAAAGGATTCATACTCTCTACGATCATCACTATCGGTTTATTAATACCACAACAGAGCAACGCCTCCCCTGATAATAACGGGCTTGTACCTGAGTGCCAGCAAGCTGAATGTATCAAGTACTTTCAGCAATATCGAATGTATACCCGTCGTGGTTACTCAGATGCTATGTACACCCTGGCTGAACTGTATTACCGAGGTTATGGTACTGAAAAAAACTTATCGTCAGCACTTAAGTGGTATCGCAAAGCAGCGAAATTCGATAATGCTGATGCGCAATATAAGGCGGGGGTCCTCTACCTAAGAGAGGGTGAATATCAAGACAGAGAACGCAGCCTTAAGTATCTCAGAGCTGCGGACAGAAACGGGGTTGCTGAAGCATCTCACCTTTTGGGACTGATCTACTTTGAAGGACAACTTACCGAGCAAGATCTAAAACTTGCAGATGAATATTTTAGCCATGCAGTGAAATTAGGCCATCAAGATACCATCAACTTTTTCAGCCAGCTTAACGATACAGAGCAAAGTGATCAAAAACAGCAGCTAAAGCTGGCTGCGGCCCTTGTCAAAGATCCCACTGACTTAGCTAGTGACACCGTCGCCAAGCCAATCGGTGAGATGGAAACGATTACCATATCAGGCCCAGATCTTTCTGAGATATTTGATTATCAGCTAGCGCGGCTAGATGAGATCTCACCGGACGCGGTAAAAGGAACCGGTACCAATATACCGGGTCGTACCTGTGATGAGATGATCGCCTGTGGGCATGTGGACAGAGACAGATATAGAGAGTTCTTCATGTCTGGCTGGTAGTCTCAATCGCAGCAGAAAAAAAGGGTTGAAGATCATCATCTTCAGCCCTTTATATTATCGAAAGCCCAGATCATATAGGCGAGCAAACCAACTCTACTAATGAAACAGATAGTTAAGCCAACCTAGCATTCTCAGTATAACTCTACGCATTACAGCAACATGAGAGAAATGCTCGGTATAGATGGCCGCCTGACCCGCCACGCCTGCAGGAAATGCGTTTTCCATATCGTGGTCATCAAGTTCAATCAATACGATGGCCCTTCCTCTTGGCATTAATACCCTGGAGGAGATCAATACGCCTCGCGATTGTAGCTCTCCTTCAGCCATTGCAGGTAAAATTTTGGCCACTCGTCCCTTAAACACAACACCAGGGGCTGCATCTAAGATCACTTCGGCTTCATCCCCTTCTTTTAAACGTAATAATGAATTCTGCCAAAAAGCGCCGGCAAAATACCGTTCCTCATCGGGAATAAAGCTCACTAATGAGCGCAGCGGCATTGGAACTGCCACAATACCAGGACGCAATGCCATCTGAGTAACCATGCCATCGCTGGGTGCTCTGACAACCGTCATCTCAAGATCGAATAGCGCCTTTTCCAGCTGTCCCTGGATACCAGCAACCTTAGTATTTACCCCATCGACATTTGACTCGAACGCAAGCCTGACTCGAAGCTCTTCCGCACGTGCGGCTGAGAGATTTGCTTCCGATGCCAGATAGAACTGACGTTTATTGTCGAGTTCCAATTCTGTAAATGGTGAGTTAGCACCACCTTTTTTCTTACCTTTGGCATAACGTTCAAATGCCGACTTGGTTCTGTCCTTATCCGCTGTAGCCCGATCAACACTAGCCTGAGCCGTTTTCCAAGCCGCCTCTAGCTGAGGGACTTCCAGTTCAGCTGCAACCAATGCCGCACGTTTTTGCTTTACAATGGCCTCAAACGGACGAGGATCGAGACGAAACAGTACATCTCCTTTCTTGATAGGGACATTAGGTTTAACTTCAACTTCCGTCACGATCCCACGTACGGCCGGATTAATTGGCACCGTAACAAATACCTCTTTGGCATATGGCGTGTAGGGATGGTTATAGTTCATCAGCAGAATCAAGGCGCCGACAATAAACACACCGCCCAACATTGCAGTTGGAACGGTCCATTTTGTTAGCAGAATTTTAAATATTTTAAAAATGGCAATACAGATCGCCGTATAAGTAAGAATGAGTAATAGATCCATCTTATACCTCCGTCTTACTGGTTGTGTGTTCACCGACATCGGTTTGTGCTTCGGCCGTTATGATCGGCTTTTCACCGGACTGCTCGATAGACTGCAAACGTAATTCCAATTGAGTCACGGTTTCGCTGAGTCGCTTCACCTCACCTTCTAGGGCTAACTCCCGCTCCATAACAGAGCTGAACCCCCAACCTCTATCCTCCCGATACAAGGTGGCCCAGATCCAGAGGAATGGCCAGATGGCATGCAGGGTAAACAGACTCACCCAGCCAGCCACATGCAGCGCGTCTTGCTGAGGATGGTTACGCTTTTTGGCAATTTCGTACGGAATGTCATGAATAACGATGACACCATAAAAAAGAAAAATAGCGACAAAAAAAATCACACCTAATGCAAAGTAATCCAGAAACACTACTCGCTCCTTACACCTGTATATCCACCGTCATTGGCAATAATTAGATGTTTGTTTTTATTGGTTAAGACACACTCAAATCAAGAAACATTCTCTCAACAATCCCTTAACGGCGCCAGCAGTTTTTTCAGCTAAAACACAGTGTTCCCTTTTCCTAAAGTGATCCACTACACACTTGTAACCCTTGTTTCCACGCCAATTCCACCATCAATGTAATATAGTGGATAAAAGAGCAGCGATAAGCTCAGTGATACAATAAAACTAACTTAGCGTTAACAGCTAATATCGTCATAAAAATAATAAGGTACCCACAATGATAGGAACACCACACTCAAATGGCGCTCTTCGTGCCATGCTTCTTGGCTGCGGCGAACTCGGTAAAGAGGTCGCAATCGAACTACAGCGCATGGGAGTCGAAGTGATCGGCGTCGACAGATATCCCAACGCTCCGGCAATGCAAGTCGCCCACAGATTTCACGTCATCAACATGCTCGATGGTGATGCACTCAGAAATATTATTGAGCAGGAACAACCCCACCTGGTTATACCTGAAATAGAGGCTATAGCCACTCAAACCTTAGTTGAAATGGAAGCGGAAGGGATCAATATCGTTCCAACGGCAAAAGCCACACTGCTTACCATGGACAGAGAAGGCATTAGACGCCTAGCTGCAGAAACCTTAGGCTTACCTACCTCACCGTACTTTTTTTGCGATACCCAAACCGAGTTTGAACTAGCCATAGAAAATATTGGCATGCCCTGTGTCGTAAAGCCTGTGATGAGCTCATCGGGGAAAGGACAGAGCGTGATCAAAGAGGCCGGCCAAGTACTCGGCGCATGGAACTATGCTCAAGAGGGAGGCCGTGCAGGTGGCGGGCGAGTGATTGTCGAAGGCTTCGTTCCTTTCGATTACGAGATAACCCTGCTCACCATAAGTGCAGTGAGTGGCATCCATTTTTGCGATCCCATAGGCCACAGACAGGAAGATGGCGACTACCGTGAATCTTGGCAGCCTCAGGCCATGTCGGCTCAGGTATTGGCCAAATCACAAGAGATCGGTCGTCAGGTCGTTGAAGCCCTCGGAGGTTATGGTTTATTCGGCGTAGAACTGTTTATTAAGGGTGATGAGGTCTATTTCTCTGAAGTATCCCCTCGCCCTCATGATACCGGACTCGTCACCCTCATCAGCCAGGATCTGTCAGAGTTTGCCCTGCATGCACGTGCGATTCTAGGCTTACCCATCTCCAATATTGCCCAGCATGGTCCAAGCGCTTCGGCTGTAATTCTGGCCGAGGGAAAGTCTAACAATATTCGCTATCAGGGGATGGCTACGGCGCTGGAAGCCCCGGACACTCAGTTGCGTCTATTCGCAAAACCAGTGATCGACGGCCGTCGCCGTTTGGGTGTCGCCTTAGCGCGTGGAACGAGTATCGATAACGCGATAGATAAAGCCTTGGTTTGTGCTGGTAAGGTTGAAGTTATCTTATAGGAATATCGCGGTTAAGAGCAGCATCGGTTCCCGAGTTACTTTCTCAGAGAAAGTCGCCCGGGAATTCATTTTTAATTCACTCTATTTAGCGGTTTGTCTGATAGAAAATGTTGTAAATTCTCGATAGCAATATTCAGTAAATTTTGTCTGGCCTCATGTGTGGCCCAGGAGTTATGGGGACTGATACTGATATTCACAGCGCTAAGCAGCGGGTTATCCGCCTTAGGTGGCTCGGTCGAAAGAACATCGATACCAGCCGCTGCTATCTCCCCTGTATCTAAAGCCAATTTCAACGCCGCTTCATCGATTAATCCCCCTCGAGCGGTATTGATCAAGATGGCATTCGAGCGCATTTTCTCAAGCACGGTGCGGTTGATTATCTTATCGGTCGCTTCTGTCAACGGGCAGTGCAGAGAGAGGATATCGACCTGAGATATCATAGAATCGAAGGCGGTCCATTTTACACCTGACGGCAAGTCGAGGGGCTCAGTGCGCGTATTGACTAATACTTTCATACCGAAGGCTAGAGCGATATTCGCAACCTGCCTGCCGATAGCGCCATACCCCATCAAACCTAAGGTTTTTCCCTTCAAGGATTGCAACGGCGCCAAGGTGAAACAGAAATCTTCACTGTCAGTCCATTTACCCTCTGACACGGCACTATGATGAATACTCACTCTCTGGGTATGATGAAGAATGTGAGCGAACACCATCTGCGCCACGGCATCAGGGCCATAACCTGGCACATTGGTCACTACTATCCCTCGTTCATTTGCGCAAGCTAAATCGACCACATTGGTGCCTGTAGCAAGCACGCCTATGTATTTAAGGTTTGGAAGTTGGGATAGTATTTCAGCTGTTAAAGACGTTTTATTGGTGAAGATGATATCGGCATTCGATGCCCGGCTGATAAGCTCGGTCTCAGAGGTTCTGTCGTAACAACAAAATAGTCCCTCACTATCCTGTTTGGCAATATTCACCAAAGGTTGCCAGTCAAGATCGCCGGGATTCAACGTATAACCATCGAGTACGACTATATTCATTTATCACCTTAAAAATTAGAAATTAAAACTTAAGCTTTAAGCCAAAGTTCGCCTGCCCCTGCCACATAATATCTGAACTTATTGACCACAAACAGTTTCCTCCATCGCAGAACAAGGCACTATCGCTACTGATAAAGGTGGCATAACCTCTGGCATCGGCAAACAATGAAAAGGCATTGGTCATCTGGTATTCGATGCCGGCACCGAACCCCATCGAAAA
>SDWK01000651.1 GCA_004195335.1 Shewanella sp. | reverse complement strand
TTAAACGTAGAATAACTATGTTCTTCACTCGTTGCGAGCAACATGGATGTTGCAAATGTCATTTATGCAGGAGCAATTAATGACCTTGCCTCAGAAGCGCTAAATTCTCGCTGAGCAATCACATCTTTATACCGTTTGGTATTACCTTTTAATTACCGCACTTTTTGCCGCATTATCGACCCGCCGCCAACAAAGAAAAATCATCACCGCACTGATTGCCAACCAAGCCATGACCCATATCCAGCCGGGTATCCAGGTCTGGGTGGCTAACATGGCCGCATCCCCTTTACCACTCAATCCTAACAAGACCGTTGGGCTGGCGAGTGCGTTGAGCATAATCATCAACGCCATCACCCGCAGGCCACTGCCTAAAAATCGATTACGGCTAAGTTTGAGCGGCAATAGAAACAAGACGGCGAGACAAGCAAGGATAGCAATAGTCAGCAGATCTCTGCCCCAAAGCAAGGTTGTGACAATAACGGCAGACCCCAATAAGGCGAAGCTCATCCGGATCCCTTTTGGCCAAGTGGCCAGAATAAAGATCAGATAACCCCATAATGCTGCCCCGAAGTAGCCGCTAAAGCCGATGACAACAGGCCAGCCTCCTTGGCTGAAACATAATCCTGCACCATTAGGAAACAATTGAATATGACTGACCCCGCCGCCAGTCAGCAGCGTCGCTAAACCATGGGAGAGTTCATGAAAATAACTTTCGAGCCATTTAAACGGTACATTGATAAAAGGCAAACGGGTGATAACCAGCGCCATCAGTAACTCAATCAAGAAACGGCCCCGACCGGGTGCGCCAGATTGCCGCTCACTCGCCGTGTTGATGTTCTGGGCAGACGAGTCAAGCATAGGTATCGATTCCTACCATCTGTTGAATGGCCTCTCTTTGAGCCGCATGCTGATTTGCCAGATAATGAGCGACGGCACCTTCGGTGGCTTGTGTTTGCTGCTCATACTCCAGTTTCGCCCCTAAACGGGACTCCAACTCTTCAGGAGCAGGATTCTGAGTGGGCGCAGACAGCGCATGTTGTTGCGAGCTCTCGTCATCCGCTTGTCCAAGGTTAACCTGCTGGCTAACCTCATCAAGACCCTGACTCTTCTGAGACTGCTCAACCTGATGAGTCGGTTCAACCTGAGAGCGCTTCACATTAGATGAAGACACTCCCGAGGCGCTCGCCGTAGACGGTGCAAAAAGATTTGATTGAATCTGCATTACTCTTCGTCCTATAACATCAAGTCAATCGAATAGCGGTCACTGAAATCTTGGCAACTCAGTTTAGCCAGAGGGTTATCGAATCGAGAACATTACTCTCGCCCGGGTAGCTTTTTCCAGGTGACGGTATCACGTAAATACACGGGCGCTAAGTCATCAACCCTTGTACTTAACCCCTGCTCAAATCCAGCTTTGGCCAGCGCTAACATCGCTTTTGCATCTGGGAACTTAACCTTTTCAGCCAGTGACATACTCTCTGCCAGGGTCAATAGATTAGGATAAGCATCGAAGGCTGTACCACAAACAAGGATAGGCTGTTCGACATCTAATGTCAGTGGCACATCATCGGGTGAACATACAAGCTCAGCATCGACCACTTCAACCAAACCATCCTTGACGATAAACTGCCCCCAGTACACCTCTCCCATTCTGGCATCGATGGCGGCGATGATCTGTTGTCCACCCTGCTCATCAAAAACGGTCTGAGCCATCGTTTGCAGAGAAGAGATCCCGATCACCGGAAGGTCTTGGCCTAAGGCTAAGCCTTGAGTCATGCTGGTACAAATTCTAATCCCTGTAAAACTTCCAGGACCACGACCATAAGCAATTAAATCAACATCTTGAAGTTGAATATTAGCCTGAGAGAGTACGGAATCAATCATAGGTAATATACGCTGGCTATGTTCACGAGGCGCATCGGCCCATTCCGAATAAACCTTACCGCCTGCAATCAAGGCCGCCGAGCATGATTCGGTACACGTATCTAACGCCAGCACGGTCAATTCTTCACTGTTTTTCTGTTTATCAGTCATCTAATACCACAAGCAAATAGGCCTCTACCAACAAAGCCTTAAGATCACGAAAATAGTGGCATAAAAACCACTAGTTTTAAAATTATCTTCTCCGTGTGTAAACACATAGATCAGAATGATTAAACTCGATTATACCTAAGAAACGGTGCATCAATAAGTGTCAAAATTATAAAACCTCATCAAAAGCGCCTTTTCGGTCAAAAAAGCAACGATACACTTCATTTATTGTAAAAAGATCAGCAAACTTTGACTCATCAACTCGTCATCAACAGCTAACGATAACGACGCGATGCCGGCTCTTATCCGCTGAGCAGGAATAACGTCGCGTCTAACCATCATAAGATCTCTGGCATAACTTTTACTAAATTCGGGATGCCCCTGGATCCCTAAAAAATGATCGTTAATTTGCATCATGTAACAGGGACAAAATTCACTCCCAGCAATGAGCACTGAGCCAGCCGGCATTTTTGTCACTTGCTCTTTATGACTCGCCACTAAAGCAAGTTGTTCAACATCCATCGCCATCCAAATGGGCCGCTGTTTTATCCTTGTTGTCGTGACGCCGATCCCCCACCCTTTAGACGAGGTCATCACTTCGCCCCCCAATGCCTTAGCCATCATCTGATGACCAAAGCAGATCCCAACAAACTTCTTCTTTAAACGGAATAATTGAACGATAAAGGCCTGAAACTCTGCTATCCAGGGTGCGTCATCATTGACGCTATATCGGCTTCCGGTCGAAATATAAGCGTCACATTCATCTATTGACTCAGGATAAACACCGTCGGTCACCCGATACACATTAAACGCCAGTTCTGCATCCACTGATGCGAACAGCGCGCTGAACATCTTCGGATAGTTCCCATGTTTCTTCCTCAGTGATTCTCTGACATCATCACATAGCAAAATTCCAATGATCATCAAGCTCTCCGAATGGACAAACTAAAGATAAAGTTCCATTTCCATTTCCATTTCCATTTCCATTAATTTAACTGTCAGTCCTCTATTTAATAACTAAAATCTGCGGATAGTTACCGTGTTTCATTCTCCTCTTAGTGATTCTCTGACATCATCACATTGCAAAATTCCAATGACCATTAAACTCTCCGAATTTATCGGGCTGCTACCATCAAAAACGTCCCAAAACCGCATCACTAAAGAGTTCGGAATAGTCATTGGCCGTGAGGTTCACCGGATTGCCAGCCGCGGCCGCATCCTTTACAGACATATCTCCGACTAAGCGGGCATCTTCGAGGCTAATACCGATCTCTTCGAGTGAATGGGGGATATCCAGCCTAGCTCGAAACAGCAATACCCATTCAAGAAAGCTGTCAAACCCGGGATAGTCGAGCTCAAGATATCTGGCTAATCGGGTGATTCCTTCCTCTATCTCGGCTCGATTCTTGTTTAATACATAGGGCATCAAAATTGCGTTTAGCAGGCCGTGATGTTTGTTATACAGTGCACCCAACGAATGAGCTAACGCATGCATGCCTCCGAGTCCTCGCTGAAAACTGGTTGCCCCCATGCTGGATGCCACCAGCATCTGGGTTCGCGCCTCGATGTTACTTCCATCTTCGAATGCGACAGGCAAGTATGTTTTAATCAATCTGATGGCCTCGATGGCAATTCCCTCGGCCATAGGATGATAATAAGGGGCGCAAAATGCCTCAAGATTATGAGATAACGCATCCAACCCAGTCGCTGCAGTCATCTGCGGCGACAAGGTCACCGTTAATCTAGGGTCGAGTAAGACGGCGGCCGGGATCATCTTAGGATGAAAAATAAGACGCTTGATATGATATTCACCATCAGTATCGGTGATCACCGACGCCCGGCCGACTTCCGCCCCCGTTCCGGCTGTGGTCGGTACGGCAATCACAGGCACCATATTACTCTCATCAATTTGCTTCCAGTTATCATTGACATCTTCGGCTTGCCACAGAGAGATTGACTGTTTGGCCATTAACGCTATCGCCTTACCTGCATCTAAGCTGGACCCACCTCCAAAAGCAATAACACCATCGAATCCACCCTCATTAAACGCCTGGATCCCCATCCCAACGTTGTCGCCTGTCGGGTTAGCCTGTATGTCACAAAACACCGCTGTCGCGACCCCCGATTCTCTGCAATAGGACAATAAATGCGCCATCATTGGCAGGTCTGCTAGACCAGGATCGGTCACCACCATCACTTTACTCATCGATAGACTCAGACACTTTTCTCCTATCTGTGAAATACACGAATCGCCAACGGTAATGGCCGTTGGGTAATGCCAATTGGCAAATAGTTCCATCTATAGCTCCCTGGTATAATTAATGCGCCTAAAACAAATAACGATTACTCATGTTTAATGTAAAACGATTTCGGTCGTGTCAAATAGTCAAAACCAAGTCGAGACAAACTGCACCCTCTTCCCGATTGTTTTACGCCCGTCCAAGCTAGAGCCGGATCAAGATAATCACAACGGTTGAGGAAGAAAGTGCCGGTTTCAATTCGTTCTCCCAAGGCGATGCCCGTTTCAACATCTTTAGTAAAGATACATGCACTTAATCCAAACTGGCTGTCATTCATCAATTCTATCGCTTGTTGATCGTCATCGACTCTCATTATTCCTACCACGGGACCAAAAGATTCTTCTCTCATCACGCTCATCTGATGATTAACTTGGGTCAAAATTTGAGGAGCAAGATAGGCCGTCCTCTCCTGACTCATCTCAAACAAGGTCTCATCGATATGCGCTACCGCACCGAGTGCTATCGCCTCTTTTATTTGGCCGCGAACAAAATCGGCGGCGGAAGTGCTAACCATAGGACCGAGTGTCATCTCTGGGTTGTCTGCCCGTCCGAGCCGATATTGCAGGGTTAATGCCACCGCCTGAGCGACAAACTCATCATAAACACTGCGATGAACATAGATGCGTTCTATGCCACAGCAAGACTGGCCAGAATTGAAAAATGCCCCATCTATGAGTGCCTCTGCGGCTTTTTCGATATTCGCATCATGGCGTACATAGGCAGGATCTTTCCCCCCCAGCTCTAACCCAACACCGATAAAACGGCCCAAGGCTGCCTTTTCAATCAATTCCCCCCCCTTTACCGAACCGGTAAAGGCCACGTAGTTGATCTCTTTGCAGCCAATCAGTTCGGCGGTGCTTTCATGACTCAGGTGCAAAAATTGAAATACACCTTCAGGTAATCCGGCTTCATCAAAGGCCTGGTAGAAGCGCTCTGCGCACAGAGGAGTTTGAGCCGAATGCTTTAAGATGACGCAATTGCCCGCTAATAATGCCGGAATAATGGCATTGACGGCCGTCAAGAAAGGATAATTCCAGGGGGCGATAACCAGTACCAGCCCCAGAGGTTCGCGTTTGATGTACCGAGTCAATCCGGGCTTTTCCAATAAAGTCAGGGAGGCCAACGCTTCGTCACTCACGCTGATCATATATTCGCTCCGTTCGGCAACCCCATGTAACTCACCCGGGGTATAGCGGATTGGACGTCCCATCATCCAGCTAAGCTCGAGGGCTATCTCCTTTTTATGACTTAGCAAAATATCAATCGCCCTCTGGCACACAAGTTTACGGCTATCGAGCGCAGTGGCTTGCCACTGCAACTTAGCCTGTACCGCCCTGTCAACACAGGCATTAACCTGTGCTTTTGTGGCAAGTTTGCGCGTCACATACACACTGCCATCAATTGGAGAAACGGTCTGCTGCTCATCGGCGGCGGATTTGTCACCTTTACTCTTTACTTGAGACTGAGCTTGAGACTTTGATTGATACTTGGCTTGCTGAGATTTTTTCATCGCCGAGCTACCTCTGACTGAAATTGATTTTTATCGATAAACGCCAATCAAAACTAAATAATTTCAAAGTAGCGTTCCATCTCCCAATCACTCACATGCTTTCTGAACTCACGCTCTTCCCACTCACGGCTGATGGCGTAATGCTCGACAAACGCCTTACCGAAAAAGTGCTCTGCGGCAATCGATTGTTTAAATCTCTGCGCGGCATCCCACAACGTTGAAGGTAAGGCTATCGATGCATCATGGCTTTGCTCATAAGCGTTTCCCTTAACCGGTTCACTAGGCTCTAACTTATGTTCAATGCCATACAAACCGCTAGCTAAAGCCGCAGCCAGTGCCAGATAGGGATTGGCATCTGCGGCGCCTAAACGATATTCCACCCGTTGAGAATTAGCAGAACCTGGGATGACTCGCAGAGCCGTCGTGCGGTTCTCAACCCCCCAAGTCGCCTCCGTCGGCGCCCAAAAACCTGGCACCATGCGTGAATAACTATTAATCGTTGGGGCTATCATGCAGAGGAACTCAGGCATCAAATGCTGTTGACCCGCAATAAAATGTCGTTGAAGTTGACTCATATTGTGGGCCTGACTGGGATCGTAGAATGCCGAAGAGCCATCTTTATTTTGCAATGACAGGTGAATATGACCGCTTTGACCCGGATAGTCACCAGACCACTTGGCCATAAAGGTAGCCATCAACTCACGTTTTTGTGCCAGCACTTTCATAAAGGTTTTAAATAGTGCCCCTTTATCGGCAGCCGCCTCTATGTTGTCGACAGTGATGGCCGCCTCAATCACTCCGGGGCCTGTTTCTGAATGGAGCCCTTCGATGGGAAAATCCATGATTTCAGCCATCGACAGTATGTCTTGATACAGGTCTGAGTGAACCGAGTTACGGATCATCGAATAACCAAACCAGTCCGGAGTGATGGTTTCTAAATTGCGATAGTTCTTTTCACGAATTGAGTGCGGGGTTTCATTAAAAAGGAAGAACTCATACTCCAGCGCCGCCATAGCCGAAAACCCCATCTTCTCGGCTTTCTCTATGACTCTGCGTAATATCCCCCTCGGGCACAGTGGCTCGGCTTCCTTAGCAAACTCGGCGATAAAGAGTAGCATCCCCTCTTCACCCACGACATCCCGGCAGGTGTGGGGCAATATTCGCACCGGCGCATCGGGGTAGCCTGTATGCCAGCCGGTATATTTGGCGTTATCATAGAGCTGGTCTTTCATGTCCCATCCAAGCACCACATCACAAAAAGCAAAGCCTCGCTCTAACGAAGAGAAAAACTTGGCTTTCGACATGTATTTGCCTCGCATAACGCCATCGATATCGAACAGGCCAACTTTGACATGGGTTAATTTTCGCTCTTCAATAATGGCCATCGCATCGCTAATACTCTTAACTTGTCTCGCTTCCATATTTGAGCTTCCTTCTTATCAACCTAGTTCAAGCTTAGATGTCACTCTATGGTGAATTTTTTGACTGGGAGCAACATAGATTAAGAATAGTCGGTTTATCAAAGAGCTGTAGGTCATTTATCAGACTTTGAATCTTGATACTGTTCACCCTGTGTATCCACACGCATGATCACAGGTCGCTAGCGCCCCCCGTTAGCTGTGCTATTCAACTTACCGATTAAAAGCGAATAAACGAGCCATACATCAAACGTGAGTTTTAAACTCTATAAACTGCCAAAAATACAGCGAGATCGACTAGTGCATTTTTTGCGTACTTATACCAATATAAGCGGTCGGTAATTTAAGGAGATAAGTATGAGTA
>SDWK01000375.1 GCA_004195335.1 Shewanella sp. | reverse complement strand
ACAGGAAAAAGATAAACGTTTTAAAACCTACGGGATCCTCGGCAGCCTACTACTGGTTCTTATTTCACAATCACGCTTAGCCTTAGTCTGTTACTTCACTCTACTCGGATACTTTGCCTTTATTCGCTACCACAAATCGCCCTGGCTCTACTTTGTCGCCACACCGATAACTCTCTTAGGTGGCATATTTGGTACACAGGCGATCGAAAAAGTAGAGATGAGTATCACGGCAATAAAAGCCGCCAGAGCGGGCTCAACCAGAGTACGTAAACATCTGGCCGATATTGCACTGGAGCGGTGGGCCAGCGAAGCACTGGTATGGGGACATGGCATAGTGGAACGGGGACCACATCTGGTGGAATATATGCCGATAGGCTCACATCACACCTGGTACGGACTCCTGTTTGTGAAAGGGCTGGTAGGCGCCATCTCGCTGGCTTTGCCTTTTCTTGTCAGCTTTATCACCCTGATAGGTTCAATTTTAAAGTCCCCCATCGCGGCCTCCGCAGTGGCCGTATTGCTGCAGCTTTTTCTTTACACCTTCGGAGAGAATTTGGAGATCCTCGCCTACCTATTCTGGCCAGGTTTAATCGTAATAGGTATCGCGCATAAGAATCGCCATATTGTGTAGGACCGGCTTTGATGTAAGACCGGCTTTAATGTAAGACCGGCTTCAGCCGGGAATCGCTGAGGTATGCATTACCGGTTGATTCCATTGGGGCTAAAAGATTCGTGGCTAAAGCACACTCCTACATAGAGGAGGAACCTATCGCGATATCGTGTAGGACCGGCTTCAGCCGGGAACAGCTCACCTCGTTATTAAAAGCATCGCGGCTAAAGCACGCTCCTACATAGAGGGGAACCTATTGCGATATCGTGTAGGACCGGCTTTAGCCGGGAACAGCTCACCCCGTGATTAAAAGCATCGCGGCTAAAGCACGCTCCTACAAAGGAGGGCAAATTGGAGCGCGATAGTGTAGGACCGGCTTTGATGTAAGACCGGCTTTAGCCGGGAAAGATTTTGTGAACATTTCATAGCTGATTCGATTCGCTGATAAAAAGCTTCGTGGCTGAAGCACACTCCTACAAAAATAATTTTCAATTCGCATTTTGCAAATACCTCACTCCAGCATGCAACGAATCAATCGCAGAACAGAAACAAGTAAGCTTAACGCTCACTTACACACTAACTAAAAAATCAAAAATAAGCAGTAAAACCAACACGATAAATCTTTACCATTAGTTGGCATGAAACCTGTAATGCTTATCTTAAGAAGATTTTTAAAAGTTCGTTGAAACATGTTTTTAATCATTCAATCTTACCAAGCATAAGGTTTCATCAATGAATAATGCCTCCAAGCAATCTACCGATATTGAACAACCAGCCAAAAGCAATTTTTCAAAAAGTCTTTTCTGGTTAGGTTCAGCTCAGGTACTTGGACGCATCGTAAGATTAGCTTCCAGCATCATTTTAGCGCGCTTATTAACGCCAGAGGTCTTCGGGCAAGTCGCTATTATCCTCACCTGTTTCGAGCTTATCTGTACCCCGACAAGACGAATCACCTCTGCCGCATTGATAAAGATGGATGATGATTCGTTAGCCGCTTCACTCCCCAATGCGAACAGAACAAATTGGATTGCCGCTATAACCGCCTTCGTTGCCATGAGCTTACTCAGTTGGCCCCTCGCCTTCTTTAATCAAGACTCAACGCTCATCGCCCCCATGATACTCATGGCAACAAGCTATCTATTACTTCCCTTCGGGATGCTCTACGCCGCTATCAACTTTCGCACTATTAGGGCTTGGGATTTGGGCCATTATTCTGCCTAAGGTATTGGTTATTTTTGTCTGGATTGCCATACACAGATATCACAATCCGCTCTTTCAAGCTCAATCACTCACCAAATCAAACCCGGCTAAAACACGCTTACCATGGACTATCACACAGATGCTGCGTTTCGGTTCTCAGGTCGGTTTAAGCGATTTTAGTATCGCATTAAGACAAAACATCGATTACCTGCTTATAGGGTACTTTCTTGGCGTCGAGGCGCTGGGAATATACTATTTCGCCTTCAATACCAGCTTGGGGATCAGTTTAGGCATCATACAAAGTTATGGTACGGCACTGTATTCGCACCTATGCGATAAAAGCAATCAAGCTTGGGACAAGATGGAAGAGGAACTCCAGAAACGCTATGTCCATTCACTTAAGCTTATCCTGAAGATCACTATTCCCGTTATCGCGCTGCAATCGATACTCGCCCCCGTCTATCTTCCTTTCGTCTATGGGAGCCATTGGATAGAGGCTGGCGCACTTCCGGTATTTATTTTACTTTGCTTAAGCGGGCTCGTCAGGCCTATCGGAGAGGCGACAAGTCAATTACTCATCAGCATCGATGAGAATAAATTAAACCTCTCATTTAATTTAGGCTTTACCTTGCTATTGGCGATCACCATTAGCATATGCAGCCAGTGGGGCTTAACGGCTGTCGCCTTGGGTATCTTAATAATCCACCTGATTGCCATGCCGGCATTTAATCTCTATATCCATCACTTCATTCTGAGCTCTCGAAAAGGAGCTAAACAAGACCAACTCAAGGGTTTTAACCAGGAGGTTCACCATGACGCCTAAAGTATCTGTAGTTATGCCTATTTATAACGTTCAACACTTTGTAAAACAGGCAATTGACTCTGTGTTAGCTCAAACCTTCACAGATTTTGAACTCATTCTTGTCAATGATTGCTCAACCGATAAGAGCCTTGAGATTAGCCGCACAATACTCGACCATAGGATCCGTGTCGTTAATCACACCACCAACAAGGGACTCGCCGCTGCGCGTAACACAGGAATTCGTCATGCCATCGGGCGATATGTCGCCTTCATCGATTCTGATGATATGTGACATGCAGATAAACTGATGATGCATGTTGAGCACCTAAAAAAATCACCACAAGTGGGAATAAGTTTCTCTCGATCAAGCTTTATGAACCATAAAGGCAAGCCACTCAACTTCTTTCAGATGCCACAATTAACAGGGATCACACCAGCACATTTACTCTGCAGAAACCCTGTTGGCAACGGTTCTGCACCTGTGATCCGCCGGGAAACGCTCAACGACATTCGATTCCAACCACTGGATCACGCTGAACACTACACCTGTTACTTTGATGAAAAGTTTCGTCAATCTGAAGATATCGAGTGCTGGTTGCGCATCATAGCGACAACGAATTGGAAGATGGAGGGGATCCCGGCGCCACTGACTTTCTACCGTCTTAACCAAGAAGGGCTTTCCTCTAACATCATGAAGCAGCTTGCCTCGTGGGAGCAGATGATCGATAAAGCCAGACTCTTTGCCCCTAAATTACTTAATAAAAATGAGCAGAGTGCCAGGGCCTATCAACTTAGATACCTGGCTCGCCAATCTATTCGCAATGGACAAGGTAAGGCTGCGACTAAACTGATCAACAAGGCGCTTAGCGTATCGCCGTCAATATTGCTCGATGAAACAGGCAGAACCTGCGTCACCTTTACCGCCGCCTATCTGCTCTGGCTGCTTCCATCGTCACTGTACAAGGTGTGTGAAAACATAGGCCAGTTTGGTATGGGGCACATCCAAAAGATGCGAATAAGCAGAGATGGCGTTAAATCGTCGCTGATATCTTAATTGTAAGACCGGCTTTAGCCGGGAACCGCTCTTCCCGTGACTAAAAGCTTCGCGGCTGAAGCGCGCTCCTACATAGAGGGCGTAACCTATTGCAATATCGTGTAGGACCGGCTTTAGCCGG
>SDWK01000394.1 GCA_004195335.1 Shewanella sp. | reverse complement strand
GACTGACTACTTTTTGCAGTCTAAAAAGTTGCCTGTCCCCTTTTTTCTAAGTGCGGGCTCGATAAATCAAGCTCCTCCAGGGATGCTAAATATAATCGAAAGGATTGGGTATAAGAATCTTTATATGGCTCTTCTCTTTTAGCTTTTTTAAATATGTTACTACTCGTTTTGTCGGCTTCTCCAATAATATATTTTTGCGTTATAAAGCCGTTTGTAAATGACCGGGACGAAGCACTTAGACAAGTTACTCGTTTAGCTCATTACGACTCATTGACAAATCTTGCTAATCGCAGGTTGATCTATCAAAATTTGGAAAAAATAATAGCTCGCTGTCGTCGAAGGAAAGTCTTTGGAGCGGTATTGTTAATAGACCTAAATGAATTTAAGCCTATCAATGACAATTATGGACATGATGCTGGAGATGCAATTCTAAAAGCGGTCGCCAAGCAACTAACATCAGCGGTGAGAGATGAAGATGTAGTTGGTCGGTTTGGAGGTGATGAATTTATTGTGCTAATCAATCATCTAGACAGTAATGAGCATGAGTCGAAAAAAAAAGCACTTGCCATCACAATTAAACTTCACGCGGCTATCAATATGCCAATAGACTTTGAAGGACTGGAATTGCGAGTAGGTTCGAGCATAGGAATATGTCTTTTTAAAGAAAATGAAAACAATATTGATGAGCTCATTAAACAGGCTGATATTGCAATGTATCAAGCAAAGAAAAACAAAAGCAAGCATGAGTTTTATTCATGTGGTGATAACCAATGATAATTCTAGAGTAAGCGCACTAACTCTTCTAAGTTGTCGATAACATCAAGTTCGTTATTCATCTGTTTAATACTCTTAGTTCTTTATCCGACTGCTCGCAGCGCAGCCTCTACAGCAATATATAGCGTACACGTCAGATCAGAGCCGATGATTTAAACCCCGCTGTAACCGCATAAACCAAAATTCAGCTCAGCCAGCCAGAATTTCAAGCTTGCTGATTTTGCACCACTGACTCTTCAATCGGTTCGAGCCACTGATGGGATCAGATGGCGTCTGTTCGATGATGCCATTATAGTTTTTGCCACTTTCCTGCCAGCCATATTGTGCACATAACACGTTTTTAGCTAAATCGGCATTAAGCTTGGCAATCGCTGTCATTTTACCAATGGGGGTTTCAATAATAATTTTCTGATTGCCGACAATCGACAGCTCATGGGCCAACGCAGTGCTGATCTCTACCACCGGACCATTTGAACGCCGATTAAGCATTCCGACCTGCTTATGTTGGCTATGACAATGGGCTCGAAACTTTGCAGAGGTCAGAATAAGTGGATAATCTGCGTGACTGTGGACTTTAGAAAACTGAGGGACAGGAGAATATCCTGATTTTAAAAAACACTCTGAATAAAACTCCAGTTTGCCTGTAGGAGTATTAAAACCTTGAGTTCTATATTTCTGATATTGGGTTTTAAGCCCTAAGTCTATGCCCGCCGGTTGTGCTTTTAACTCTGATAAGCTCACTCCGGTAGGCGCTAAGACCTCTTCAATGGCAGCATCGATATCCCCCTCCCAAAAGTGCTCTTCCAACCCCAATTGTCTGGCGAGTTCGAACACAATATTGGTGTCTGACTTAGCATCCCCCAGAGGTTCGATAACGGGTTTACGCAGCTGCAACAAGGATTCAGCCTGTTGTGAAACCAAGAAGCCTGCGCTTAATCCCGCTCGTTCCCAGCAACTGGATACGGGCAGCACGATATCGGCTTCTTTAGCCGACTCATTCAAAAATAGATCCGCATGGACATAGAACTCCAACTCCCGCAGAGTCTCACGCACAAAAGATTCATTGGGTTTAGTTGCAATAGGATTGCCGCCAAAAGCGATGAGTGCGCGAGTTTTATAGGGCGCTTGATGTACCACACTTCTATGCAGATCGTTTGAGTTAACCCAGCCCATTTTCCAGGGACCCAGAGGCTTATCCGCCCCCAAAGCCGCTTTTTGCTGGTCGCTATCTAACAGCGAAAAACCCATTAGATTATTAACATCCGGCTTAGAGAAGTAGACATTGCCACCTCGCTTATCCAAGCACCCAGTGAGTCCATATAGACTCGCTATCGCCAACGTCGTCTGTGTTGCTTGCTGATGTTGAGCGGTCCCCGTCCACGAGAAATAGCTCACCGCCTTGGATTGAGCCATCATCGAAGCCATTTGCTCTATTTGCTTCGCCGAAATACCGGTTACAGATTCGGCATACTCAAGGGTGTAGCGCTGACATGCCTCTTTATAATGAGAAAAAGCGGGCCGACATTGAATGCCATTAAGTTCTATCCTAGCGTCCAGAGCCAGTTGAGTATCTTCTATCGAATCGCATTGGTATTGCCGTGACTTAGCATCATAAAACACAACGGCTTGTGTTCGCTCATTCCAGGCAACCAGTTGCTCTCGCTCCGGCTTGCCTGCAAGGTTCAGTCCCAGATCTTCAGCTGTCAACAGCATGCCGTTGTCATCGCGAACTAACAGGGGACCGTTACTCCAGCGACGAACGAAGCTTTGATCATACTGATTATGGGCGATTAATACCTTGGCTAACGCCATCGCCAGCACCCCATCGGTTCCTGGGGTGATCCGCATCCACAAGTCAGATTGCTCGGCCAGGCCGGCTCTGCGGGGATCGATAACTATCAGTTTTGCGCCACGTTTTTGCGCCTCAATCACCTGCAAGGCATGGGCTGGCCAGGTTTCTTTCGGGTTAAACCCCCATAACAAAATACAGTCAGTATTTTGATAGTCAGGCATACCAATGCCTTGCCCGAATACATAAGCATGAGAAAAATCTTTGTGCCAATTACAGTTTTCAGTCGCAAACAATTTATTGGGAGACCCAAACGCATGAGCCAAACGGTTAATCCACATAAAGCTATCAGCAATAGCCGTGGCACTTGGTGTCGTTATGCCCCAACAAACAGATTTAGCCCCGCTTTGCGATTTGAATTGGTTGAGTTTGTCACCGATAGTGCAAAGTGCTTGTTGCCACGATATGGGTTGCCAGCCGGGATCGTCAGCTCCCTTGGGCTGAGTGCGCTGCATAGGAGTGAGTAGACGATCGGGATGATAAACTATCTGCGGCGCCGCTTTACCTTTAACACAGACCACATCTCCGGTCGGATGACCCGCAAGATTTTGTACTTTAGTTAATGCACCATTTTCCACCGTAACCAGACAGCCACAACGTGAAATACATTGAGCACAATAGCTTGGAACTTGCTGCTCACTCATGACTTTCCCCTATACAAGCTCAAGAAGACCTGCTTCGATTCAAGCAGCTTACCTCTATTGCTTCTCTGTGCACAAATCCAGATCGACAGAGTTTGAACTACTAGCCTATTGATATCTGTCACGTTGCTGAAACCAGTAGCCACTCAGGTAAAACCTTTATCTTCGCCTACTCATCATTCAACGGAAACTGAACGGGTAAGGCTGCAGGGTACCAATTGAATCAACAGCCCCATTGTCGATAATTTCAGCGAGCGTGCCATAATGGATTGTAGTGACTCCTTTTTCCTGGCCAATTTAGCCTAGCCCTTGGCAGAGGTGATGATGAAAAAACAGATAAAAGTCGTGGTAACGGGTGGCCCCGGTGGAGGCAAGACCACGGCGCTCGACCTTTTTCGCCGCGAGCTTGGCGATAAAGTTGCCATTGTCCCAGAGTCTGCGACCGTGCTTTTTTCTGGTGGCATTGGTAGATCCTGTGATGAGCAGGTGATTAAGAATGTTCAAAAAACCATTTTCTCTCTCCAACAGAATGTAGAAACTATCCAAGAGAAACAATACCCCGACAGGCTCCTAATCTGTGACAGAGGCACATTAGATGGTCTGGCTTACTGGCCCGGTACGGATGATGAATTTTTTAAAGAGGTGAATTCCAGCTTTGAAAAAGAGCTCAACCGCTACGACGCCGTCATATTCTTTGAATCTGCCGCCGCAAGTGGGCGTGACATTCAAAGTAATAACCCCATCAGAAAGGAGTCATCAGCCCAGGCGGCAAAGCTGGATAAAAGACTACAGAATATATGGTCAAGACACCCCTCTTACTACTTCGTTGGCAATTCAGAGTCATTTGTAAGGAAGATTATGTTTGGAATAATGACTATCGAAAACGTGATCAACAGACACAATAAAGGATAGTTGGGGTAAAAGAAATAGCCGGGTACTAAGTCTCTGTCGTCTCTTCCGACTCCAGCAAATATTCTGGTTTATCGACCACCATAAAAAAAGCCAGTCGGGAGTACCTACTGGCTTAATAAAAACCGTCAACCTATTTTAAGACTAGACAGACTAACAAGGATAGGATGGCTATCAGATGTTGGCCAACGTCAAAATAACCAGGTTAATCCACTAAGCCCCGATGCTTGAGTAAAGCATCTACGCTAGGCTTTCTACCGGTAAACTTGATGTAATCTTGCATCAAATCTTCACTGTTACCTTTGGAGAGCACATTATCGCGGAACTTGTTACCGTTCTCCAATGACAAGCCGCCGTTATGACTCATATAATCGAATGCATCAGCGGCGAAGACTTCAGTCCATAGATAAGCGTAGTAGCCTGCAGAGTATCCACCTGCAAATGCATGGCTAAAGTATGCCGATTTATAGCGTGAGGGCACGGGTGAAAAATCGATACCGTGTTTAGCTAAAGCTTGATGCTCAAACTTTTCCACATCATCAATTTGGGTATCCACTGAAATCGAGTGCCATTCCATATCCAGGATAGCGGCAGCGAGGTATTCAGTGGTACCGAAGCCTGTGCCAAACTTGCTCGCAGCTAGCACCTTAGATAATAGCGCGGCCGGAATAGGTTCGCCCGTTTGGTAATGCTTGGCATAGTTGGCGATCACCTGCGGATCGATAGCCCAGTCTTCATTGGCTTGAGATGGAAACTCCACAAAGTCACGCGGCGTGGCTGTGCCCGCCAAACTTGGATATTTCACGTCAGAGAATAAACCGTGTACGGCGTGACCAAATTCGTGGAACATTGTCGTCACTTCATCGAAGGTCATCAGGGTCGGACCCGATACGGGCTTTGGAATATTGAGCGCGTTGTAGATTACAGGTTTTGTGCCTAACAATCCGCTTTGCGTCACAAACTCATCCATCCATGCGCCGCCACTCTTACCTTCGCGGGCGTACGGATCGAGATAGAAGATGCCTATGGATGATTCATCTTTATTGAAGATCTCGTAGGCTGATACATCCGTATTCCACACGGGTAAATCTTTACGTGGCTTGACTGTGATGCCGTATAGTTTTTTCATGGCGAAGAACATGCCATCGTTTAGCACACGATTAAACTCGAAATAGGGAGTGACTAGACTCTGGTCTAGATCATATTTATCTTTACGTACTTTCTCGGAAAAATAAGCCCAATCCCATGGTTCAAGCTCAAATGCCTCACCCGTTTTGGCAATTTCAGCCTGAATATCGGCAGCTTCCTGTTTAGCTTTCGCTACCGCTTTTGGGGCCAAGTTGTCTAAGATCTCATACACCGCGGTGGGGGTCTTAGCCATTTGGTCGGCAACGGTATAGGCAGCCCATGAGTCATAACCGAGTAGTGCGGCTTTTTCGGCATGCAGATGGGATTGCTTAATAATATTAGGACCGTTGGCATCCATTGCACGGTTTGCCGAGGTTTCCCATACGCGTTGGCGCAGTGCCCGGTTGTTGAGGCTGGACAGAATAGGTTGGCGAGTGGTGTTGACTAAGGTGATTAAATACCCCTCTTTGCCTGCGCTTTTAGCCGCTTGCGCTAAGGTAGCAATTTCGGCATTAGATAAACCATCCAGCTCGGCTTTATCTGTGACGATAATGACTTCATTTTTAAACGAGTCCATCACGTTTTTTGAAAACTCGGTGGTAAGGCTGGCCAATTGACCATTGAGGTCACGCATTTTGGTTTTGTCAGCATCTGATAGCTTGGCACCAGCGCGGTCAAAATTCTGATAGTAGAACTCCACTAAACGCTTATCCGCTGCCGACAATTTATCACGTGACTGATACACAACTTCAACACGGGCGAACAGTTCGGGGCTGAGGTAGATATTATCCCAATGTGCCGATAGCTTTGGCGCTAATTCCGCTTCCAGAGCTTGCACTTTATCGGAAGAGTTAACACTGGCAAGATTAAAGAAGATTTTAGAGACGCGGGTCAGTAAGCTGCCAGCTTTTTCCATCGCGACTATGGTGTTTTCAAATTCCGGTGCTTGCTTGTTGTTAATTATTTCAGCAATGTCAGCATCATGCTCTGCGATCCCTTGTGTAAAGGCCGGAGCATAGTCAGCGAAGGAGACTTGGTCGAACTGTGGTGCTTGATATTGTAAGCGACTCTGTTGCATTAATACATTACTCACTTTTACCTGTGTGTTACTAACTTCAGTGCCGTTCATGGCTGCTGGAGTTACATCTTTGGTAACTGAGACTTCTGAACAACCTGTGATCGCTAAACTGGCCAAAATAGCCGTAGTGAGGATGGACTTACGCATGGATTCTCCCTTTGCGGTAACGCACTGCATTTTATTGACTAATTGCTATGAGTAGCTGTCAAGCCAACCCTATAATTGATATACGATACAACCATACCAAGTGGATCTGATAGACATTAAATTCAAATTTTAAGTTTCAATTAATAATTGTGCGGTAACAATGTAAATAATTGCATTATTTTTTCATGCAAAGCGGTGTTAAATAACCCGTTTCGCTAGGTGATTACAGAACGCCAATTGTTAATGCTTTGGCTTACTTCGCTGCACTCAACTTTACATCAGACACAAGGTGTTGATACGCATCACAATACCAGTCTTCATCAATTTATCACGTCCTCAACATGTCGCCATCAATCACCCGATATACAAACAGCGCAATTTCGCCGTTACTCATCATTTCTGATTGCAGCCATTGCCAAACATACCGACATTAATTTTTGTTCACTTTTTAGTTTCGAAACTATCAAAACACAGAATCAAAACACAGGACAGTCATACCTTTTGTCATTCAGACCATACCAAGCTTTAAGTTAACTCGACTTGGCCTAGCAGGAGATAGCGACCATGACCTCAGATCAACAAAATGGTTTTTATGGAGATTAGCGCCTCATCGAGTACGCACTTTTATCACATCATAATTGCTGTGGTAGAAGCGCTTTCTGAGTGGGGAATAAGCTCACAGGTAAAATCCAGCAATTGGATTGTCGACAGCCTCAATAAAGAACGAGATGTACCAACTAAGCATTTGAATAGTA
The DNA here is from genome assembly GCA_004195335.1 of Shewanella sp. Classification (GTDB taxonomy): domain Bacteria; phylum Pseudomonadota; class Gammaproteobacteria; order Enterobacterales; family Shewanellaceae; genus Shewanella. The sequence continues at coordinate 339 of SDWK01000394.1, read as the reverse complement.
TTAATTAAGGAGGAGAAGGAGGTGAGTTTACTTTTCGACAGTTGACTTGCCGAATGGCATTCAGTTTTATTTTGCAGCCTTCTTTAGCTTCAATCACTTCATAACAAATGTATATTCAGTGAATTCGGTCTAAATGACTGCAACGGCATAACGTGACGGGGGAATAGCTTGATAGCATTAGAAAGAAATAGAAAAGTTACCGATAAGCTGATTTTCACCATTAATGATATTACCTTCACAGGTTTCATCACAATAGGAGAAGTCAACATTCATGTTATCTACATCACCATTCATTAATACATGACGTAATAATACATCACCTGTCTCTTATACACATCT
>SDWK01000100.1 GCA_004195335.1 Shewanella sp. | reverse complement strand
CTTGATATCAAACTCTGTCCAGATCGGCGCATGATCAGAGGGCTTTTCCATCGCGCGAATATCGTAGTCGATTCCAGCATCGACACAGCAAGCTGAGAGTGGAGCACTGGCCAAAATCAGGTCAATGCGTAAACCGCGGGGTGGTACGGCTTCAAAGCCTCGGCTGCGATAATCAAACCAGCTGAATTGATCATCTTTGTCCGGGTGGCATTGACGGAAGGTGTCAACCAGCCCCCAGCCAAGCACCCTACCCAGCCAATCCCGTTCTTCAGGCAAGAAGCTGCACTTACCAGTACGGAGCCAGCGTTTGGCGTTGTCAGCACTGATACCAATATCTATATCTTCGTTCGCAACATTGACATCGCCAACCACCAATAAAAGTTCCTCAGGATTTTCTCGATCTGACAGTTGAGAGCTTAAATCTTCATAAAAGCGTGCTTTGCCAGGAAACTTTGTTGGATGATCACGGCTTTCGCCTTGGGGGAAATAGCCATTAATGACACGCAGAGTTTGACCAGACTCAAGTGGATAACTGGCGGCAATAAGTCGCTTCTGATCATCGTCAGCATCACTTACAAAACCGTATTGAACATCAACGGGCTGATTCCTGCTCAGTATTGCCACCCCATAGTGAGTCTTCTGACCGAACCAGACAGAATGATATCCAAGCTTTTCAATATCGGCCTCGGGGAAATCCACGTCCTGAACCTTGGTTTCCTGTAAAGCGATGATCTCGGGCTGATGCTTATCAATAACAGCCGCAAGTTGGTGTAAACGGGTCCGAACACTATTGACGTTGAAAGAAATGATTTTCATGATTAGTTAGCAACCTTATTAAGGGATTCTTTACAGCTTTGAAGTTGTTGCACCTTCAGGAGTGATCAATGGTTTACGCAAGGCCATTAAACATTGGGGTTCTGTGTCTTGATGCCCTGGCGTCAACAACCATTGTTTTGCCGTCGATCAAGACACTCTCTTCCCAGGCATCTGCATTTATAAATCGCCAATAAACCTCCCTGAAATTGTGCAAATCGCAATCTTTGTTCAACAAAACAATCATTCGGGAATTTCGAAGTAACCTTGAACGATTTAGTCTCTCGCTGAGTTCTGCAGCGCTACCGTCATGTGTGTCTACGGAAACCAGCGCTGCGCGATGATAAATGCCTTCTCTCGGCATATGGACGTCAACAACCCAGGGACAATCATATTGCAGCAATTCGAGCAATAAGCGCTCACTTGCTTGCGCCATATAATTATTTTCCATAGGTGGTTGCCCAACAACAGTACAAGGATATACGGCCGACTCACGCATGTACACGTTTAGAACCTTCACTACGGGGACAGGAGACACATCGGAATAATAACCGGTGTGGTTTCCAAAGGGGCCCTCTTCCCTTTCGTCACCTGATAAAATCAATCCTTCAATAACGATCTCTGCCGATGAAGGCACAAATAGTTCTGAGTTTTGACTTTTTGCCATGGCCACCGAGTGGCCTGTTAAATATTTCACAAAACCTGTTTCTGTAACACCTTCCGGTAACGACATCCCGGCACACAACGTCAGGGCAGGAGGTCCTCCCAAGACAACAGAGATCGGCATAGCTTCGCCACCTGCATGCCAGGCCTTAAGGTGCTCTCCTCCGCCTGACCCCGGATGGAACCTGACCAGAGCCATCTCTTTATCAACGACCTGCAGGCGATACATGCCACAATTTTGTTCTGTAGCTTCGGGATGTTTAGTAAAAACTTGTCCCAAAGTGATGTACGGCCCACCCTCTTTTGGCCATGACTGTATAACCGGAAGGTCGTACAGACCTTGCTCGCACTCAACTTGGGTAGTCGGCGGACAGTCGTCGTCCGTAACCTGCTCTTCAACCTTACCCTGGATCAATTTTGCGAGAGCTTTACCAGACTCCTTTTCGTCGATTGCACGAAGATCAGCCCTAAGTCTTGCTGTTAAACTCTCAACATTGGTGACGCCAAGGGCGGCTGCGGTTCTGAAAGAA
>SDWK01000097.1 GCA_004195335.1 Shewanella sp. | reverse complement strand
CCGCAGCTGTTTACGGTGAGCGGTTGCTCGGAGTGGTTCTAACCGGTATGGGCAATGATGGCAGCATGGGCGTTCACACCATCAACAGTCATGGAGGCCGTGTGATTGCGGAGGCCGAAGAAAGTTGTGTTGTTTTCGGTATGCCTAAGGAGGCAATCGCAACCGGATCAGTTGATCGAATTGTTCCCCTGCCTCTGGTGTGCAAGGAAATTCTTAAAGAGTGTGGTTACGACAGATGATCTGAAATACAGTGTTTATGCGCTGTGATAGCGTTATTAACGCTGGATATTTTTACGCAGGATTGTTATTATTCCCTGATTTTGCTTGGGAATAACAGACGAGGAGTTTGTGCATGAGTCATCATGACGAAGAAAATGACGCAGCAGGGCGTGCAGATGAATTTCTGCAGGTTTTCAAAAAAGGCGCCGAGTTCACTCAGGACCTCCTGAAGGAGAACGAACGTCTTCGCTTTCGCGTTGTCAAGCTAGAGGAAACCCTCAAGGGAAAGGGCCACGATGTTGTTGCTGATGGTCCCGAAGCTCTGGAACTGAAAAAGAAAATTATTGAGCTTGAGCAGGAAAAGGAAGAGATCCTGGGCCAGATTAAAGTGGTCGAGGAGGAGAACCAGAATTTTGCAAATCGATATGTTGAGATTGAAGAAGAGAACAACATGCTTGCCAATCTCTACATTGCTTCCTACCAGTTGCATTCAACCCTCGATTTTAAAGAAGTTCTGAAAATTATTCTAGAAATTGTCATTAACCTGATCGGTGCCGAAGAATTTGGTGTGCTTCTGCTTGATGAGAAGACGAATCTTCTTGAGCCTGTGGCCAGCGAGGGGATTGAAACCTCGGCCCTGTCTTCCATAGTAGTAGGCTCTGGTATTATTGGTGAGTCTGTCGATTCTGGTGAAAACTATTTTATTGAGTCGATGCAAGGTTATGAGCGCGATTTTCACAAGCCTATTGTTTGCATCCCTCTCAAAATCAAGGAACATGTCATTGGTGTGATTTCCATCTATAAGCTGTTTGAGCAGAAGGATGAGTTTACCAATGTGGACTATGAACTTTTCACCCTGTTGGCCGGTCATGCCGCCACGGCAGTTTTCTCGTCCCGGATGTATTCCGATTCAGAGAGAAAGTTGTCGACGATCCAGGGTTTTATTGATCTGTTAACCAAGTAGACGGGAGAGATTCCATGACTGGCTATAAAGTTCTTGTTGTTGAAGACTCGCCCACCATGCGGCAGTTGATTGTGTTCGCGTTAAAACGAATTCGTGGTTTTCAGATCGTTGAAGCGAATGATGGTGTGGATGGCCTTAAAAAACTGAGTTCGGAAAAATTTGACCTGATCCTGACAGATATCAACATGCCTATTATGGATGGCTTGAAGCTTGTCAGTATGGTTCGTAACGATCCCAACTACAAAGATACCCCTATCATCGTCATTACCACGGAAGGGGCGATAGAAGATCGTGAAAGAGCCCTGGCCCTGGGTGCCAATGAATATATCACCAAGCCGATCCAGACCATGAAGATTCTGGAAACGGTAAAAAAATTAATGAGTGTTTGATCCTCATCTAACCTGGAAAATCGGAGGCTGGTTTGTCAAAAGAAGAAGCAATTGAAGTTGAAGGTAGTGTTATCGAGCCCTTGCCAAATGCAATGTTCAAGGTCGAGCTTGATAACGGGCATGTTGTTCTGGCACATATTTCCGGAAAAATGCGTAAATACTACATCCGTATTCTGCCCGGTGATCGTGTAACAGTAGAACTTTCGCCCTATGACCTCAGCCGTGGTCGTATCACCTATCGCGCCAAGTAATCCCTCTGAATGACGGCTGACGCCGTTGCTTCAGATGATGGCCGATCTTTTGCCCATGATAACCGCCGGCTTATGCCGGTTTTCATGTTTAAGGTCGTGAACTTGTGCAATATGTCAGTTTGTGGCCAGTCTGAAAAAAGCTCCCCTATGGAGGCAGTATGCAGGAACGTTACAACCCCTTGGA
>SDWK01000093.1 GCA_004195335.1 Shewanella sp. | reverse complement strand
GCATAATAGTGATGTTGGTTTGTGTCACGCAGACGCGTGAAATCACGTTTACGATATGGGATGTATTCGAGAATTGCTGGTACAGCCTCATTTTCAGCACCTTCCGGCAGCCACAGACGTCCAGCCAGGCGGATGCCGTCTGACATGGGGATCCAGACGTTCTCGATCGTATTAACCTCACAGGGAAAAGATTCAATGTACTGCATCTAAGACTCCAGGTTGGTCAAAGATTCAAATTCAAAAGGAAGTCGTTCCATGCATTGTTGATATTTCTTCACCAACTCCTCTTCACTTTCTCCGCCGATAAAAATGTTGGCATACTCAAAGCTATAGCTGTCAGTATCGACAAAGTTAGAAAGCCTATCGCCCTCCTTGACCCAGACCATAACCAGAACTCCATCGACTTCTTTCTGCAACTCTTCGATCTCATCGCGACGAGGAACACGTCGCACTATTGCATCTCCACTGTATCGACGCACCATGAACTTGGTCGCCATTGGATAACGCCCTTTCCCCTGTGGGTATTCGGGTTTCTTGCCAAGGCCCAATTCAACCATAACCTCCTGATGCGATGCCCCTTCAACAAAGTAAAAGAGAGGACAGTGTGACTTTGAAATACGTGGGTTGATCTCAAGCAGGGAAATACGCCCGGTCTCGGGTTCATGAAAAAATTCAATATTAAACGGTTCGTTATTGAGCTTGGTCCGTTGCATGACGCGGACAGTGACATCAGTCATTCGTGCCAGAACTTCTTTGGGCAGACGGGAGGGGTAGTGGTAACGACTAAAGCTTGATGAATTTTCTTCGCGCAACGAGTCGACTACACCATAAACTGTGGTTTTCCCATTAAATACGTACCCTTCAAGTGTGCACTGATCCTTTGCTGAAATAATCTCCTCAGCGAGGCAGTAATTACCATTGATCGGAGCTATCTTCGATGGTGTGTCAGCCTTTTGGAAAATATCATTGAAAGGGTCCGAGAAGCGACCAATGCGCTCCCTGATTTTTGGAATTGCAGCATAGAAATCAGCCCTGTTTTCGATGTGAAAACCCAGAATGGAGGAGTGTGCCTTAACAGGCTTTATCCAGAAAGGGAAGTCGAGGTCGATCTGATTCAAAGGCTCTTCGGCGAAAGGATTGAAAGCCACAACTATGGGGATCATCTCCTGTGCTACTTCGCGTTGTACCGTACGACTCCAATACTTATGTTCACAGCGCAAGATGCTTTCGATGGAAGTTGTTGGTAATCCTGCTGACTGGCGCAGGATCGGTAGCATAAGAGTTGCCGGGAAATCCCAATAAGAGACAATGGCATCAACTGAACCGCCAAAACTTGCAAGCCTCAAACGTGCTTCGTCTATAAGTTCGGGCATCGCATAGTTGGGGGCGGAGATAATTTTTTCTGGAGGGAGTAGAGCATGATACTGATAATTGTCGGCATGGTGGATTGTGTCGAAAAGCTTGTTGGTAAACTCATCTAGGGCAATGACAAAGATGTTTTTCTTCATCTGCAACTCCTGTGCGAGGTCACCTTAAACTTTATCTTGAAGTGGCCAAGCGTCAAGAGAACACTTCATTTGACCAACGCCATATGTCAATTAAAGTTGCAGATATTGCCCTGGCATAGACTGGTCGACATGCGGACAAAGTTTGTGGAAGGAGGATTTACGCAATGAAACCTAGAGAACCTTTAGTTGTTCACGAAGAAGAGTGTAAGTTTGAATCCAGCAACCACAAGATTACAGGTCCTGTTCGTTGGATGACTCTTTTGAGTGGAGACCGCACACCTACAAGCGAAATTGTTCTAGGATTGGCAGAAATTGAACCAGGAGAATCGTGTGAGTTCCGTTAGCATAGTCATGATCATGCAGAGGCTTACTACATCCTGTCTGGCTATGGTGTAGTCACTATCTCAAATAACGACTATTCGGTCAGACCCGGAACAACCATTTTTTTACCAAGAGGTGTTGAACATCGCACAATAAATACTGGTTTAAAATCTTTGCG
>SDWK01000391.1 GCA_004195335.1 Shewanella sp. | reverse complement strand
AGATGTGTATAAGAGACAGATCCAACACTGGTGCCAACCACCTTTCTGTGTCAGCCACACTCATCCCCTTACGCTCAGCATAATCCTCTACCTGATCACGACCAATATTGGTCACACCAAAGTAACGTGACTTAGGATGGGCAAAGTACCAGCCTGATACTGCCGCCGTTGGGAACATGGCGTAGCTTTCGGTGATGTTCAGATCTATGGTTTCATCGGGCTTGAGCAAGTCCCACAGCAGACCTTTTTCGGTATGATCAGGACACGCGGGATACCCCGGGGCCGGACGAATACCTTTGTATTTCTCACGAATAAGTGACTCGTTATCGAGCACCTCATCAACGGCATAACCCCAGAACTCTTTACGTACCCGCTCATGCATACGCTCGGCGAAGGCTTCGGCCAGACGGTCGGCCAAGCATTTGAGCATGATGGCGCTGTAGTCATCGTGATCGGCTTCGAAACGTGCCACATGTTCGTCGATGCCGTGACCTGTGGTGACCGCGAAGCCGCCCATGTAATCGGCAATGCCTGAGTCTTTGGGTGCGACAAAGTCGGCTAAGCAGAAGTTGTCGTTGCCCACACGTTCTATCTGCATGCGCAGGTGATGGGTGGTCATCTCAAGCGTGCTACGGGTTTCATCGGTATACAGTTCGATATCGTCATGCCCCACGGTATTGGCCGGGAATAGACCGATAACCGCTTTGGCGGTGAGCCACTTTTCATCGATGATCTTTTTAAGCATGGCTTTACCATCGGCAAACAGCTTGGTGGCCTCTTCTCCTACGACCTTATCGGTTAAGATTTGCGGGAAGTGGCCGTGCAGCTCCCAGCTGCGGAAGAACGGCGTCCAATCGATGCGCTCGACTAAGTCCTCTAACGGGTAGTCATCGAATACTTGACGGCCCAATACGTTCGGCACGAATGGGGTGTGATTTTGCCAATCATGCTGACAGCGGTTTTCACGTGCCGCTTCAATGGAGGTGATCTCTTTGCGCTTCGCCTGTGACAGACGCTTTTCGCGCATCATGTCATATTCTTGATAGGCGGCGTCAATGGTGGCTTGGCGAGTGTTGTTATTGATGAGTTTCGATACCATAGGCACGGCGCGGGACGCATCGGCAATATAGATGGCACCTGTTGGCGCGTGGGGTGCAATTTTGACGGCGGTATGGATTTTAGAACAGGTGGCGCCGCCGATAATCGATGGAATTGTCAGGCCAGCCTTATGGAAAGATTTTACGTTATGCACCATCTCATCGAGACTCGGGGTAATGAGCCCTGACATGCCGATGATGTCGACGTTTTCACGCACGGCAACTTCGATAATCTTCTCAACCGGCACCATCACGCCGAGATCGATCACTTCATAACCGTTACAGGCCAATACCACGCCGACGATGTTCTTGCCGATATCGTGCACATCACCTTTGACGGTGACCATTAAGATTTTACCGTTAGATTGACCGGGCGTCTTTTCGAGTTCGATGTAGGGGTTGAGGTATGCCACGGCTTTTTTCATCACTCGGGCCGATTTGACCACTTGGGGCAGGAACATCTTGCCTGATCCAAACAGATCGCCGACCACGTTCATGCCATCCATCAAGGCACCTTCAATCACATCCAGTGGGCGGCCTGCTGCGGCTCGCGCCTCTTCGGTATCTTCATCGATAAAGTCGGTGATGCCTTTAACCAAGGCATGGGACAGACGTTTATTGACTGGCCAGCTGCGCCACTCTAAATCTTCTTTCTTGACGGTTTGACTGCCGTCACCACGAAACTTTTCCGCCACCTCTAATAAGAGTTCGGTGTTGTTGGTCGGTTCACCGTTGGCATCTACCGCGGTACAAGGCAGGTTTTGGACGATGGCCTCGACTCTCTCTTTTAGCTCTGGGTCGATATCGTCATAAATGGCCAGTTGGCCGGCGTTGACGATACCCATGTCCATCCCCGCTTGAATCGCGTGGTAGAGGAACACGGCATGAATGGCTTCACGCACCGGGTTGTTACCGCGGAACGAGAACGACACATTCGACACGCCGCCGGAAATCATCGCGTGGGGCAGGGTGCGCTTAATCTCGGCCGTGGCTTCGATAAAGTCGACGGCGTAGTTGTCGTGTTCTTCGATACCGGTGGCGATGGCGAAGATGTTTGGATCGAAGATGATGTCTTCCGGCGGGAAGCCCACTTTATCGACCAGCACGCGATAGGCGCGGGTACAGATCTCGATTTTGCGCGCCTTAGTATCGGCCTGGCCCTGCTCATCGAATGCCATGATAATCGCCGCAGCGCCATAGCGTTTCACTAAGGTGGCCTGCTGGATAAACTTGTCTTCGCCCTCTTTAAGGGAGATGGAGTTAACGATGCCTTTACCTTGAATACACTTGAGGCCGGCCTCGATCACTTCCCATTTAGAGGAGTCGATCATGATCGGTACGCGGGAGATATCCGGCTCGGAGGCGATAAGGTTGAGGAATTTATGCATCATCTCGACGCCATCGAGCATGCCTTCATCCATGTTGATATCGATGATCTGCGCGCCGCTTTCGACTTGCTCACGGGCGACACTCAGTGCCTCTTCATACGCGCCGGTCTTGATCAACCGCAGGAACTTAGCCGAGCCGGTCACATTGGTACGTTCACCCACGTTCAGAAACAGTGAGTTGGCATCTATGGTCAGTGGCTCAAGGCCGGATAAACGACAAGCCACGGGAATATTTGGCAGGGGTCGGGTTTGGTGCTGAATGACGGCTGCGCGGATAGCCCGGATATGTGCAGGCGTGGTACCACAACAGCCACCGATAATATTGAGGAAGCCTTCTTGGGCCCACTCGCCAATAATATCGGCCATCTGCTTGGGCGTTTCATCATAGCCGCCAAATTCATTGGGCAGGCCCGCGTTAGGGTGGGCCGAGACGAAACATTCAGAAATTTTAGACAACTCTTCGACGTAAGGACGTAGCTCTTTTGGCCCTAGGGCACAGTTAAGCCCGATAGACAGCGGCTTAACGTGACGCAGCGAGTTGTAGAAGGCTTCGGTTGTTTGACCTGTCAGCGTACGACCCGAGGCATCGGTGATGGTGCCGGAGATCATGATGGGCAAACGGCCACCGAGCTGGTCATAAACCGTTTCGATAGCAAATAGTGCCGCCTTGGCGTTCAGGGTATCGAAGATGGTTTCGACCATGATGATATCGCTGCCGCCTTCGATGAGGGCATTGATCGACTCGATATAAGCCTCGACCAGCTGATCGAAGCTGACGTTACGGTAACCTGGATCGTTCACATCCGGGCTGATAGAACAGGTGCGGTTAGTTGGGCCGAGCACACCGGCGACATAACAAATACGGCCAGTCTCTGCTTCGACTTCATCACAGGCTTCGCGAGCCAGTCGTGCCCCTTCGACGTTGATTTCGGCCGACAACGCTTGCATGTTGTAATCGGCCATGGCGATGCGGGTCGCGTTGAAGGTGTTGGTCTCGATAATATCGGCACCGGCAAGCAGGTAATCTTTATGAATGCGCTTGATGGCGGCGGGCTGAGTCAGCACTAACAGATCGTTATTGCCTTTGACATCGCTGGGCCAGTCTTTGAAACGTTCGCCCCGAAAGTCGGCTTCTTCAAACTTGCGGTCCTGGATCATGGTGCCCATCGCGCCGTCGAGGATCAGAATATTATCTTTTAGCTGTTGGCTGATCTGTGGGCCGATATCTCTTATTTTTTTTGAGTGACTTAGGGTGCCAGTGGCCATAAATTCTACCTGCCTTAACTACATTATTATTTTGCTGATGCTATATACCCAAGCCACTTCAAAATGCTCGTTTCAGAGCTCCCGTAGGATAGCTGAACAAGGCAGTGATGAAGAGAATGGTTATTCCCTTTTCAATATCACTAACGCAGTGCAGGGATTCTACGGGAACTCCCGAAGGGCAAGCCGAGAAGCAACATGTTTCAGCGTTATGAAATATAGAATTAGAATAACTAGTCCAGCTATTTCATGCCTTGAACTCTGTCGCTTCTCGACATGCTGAATCCTGCATTTCGAGGTCGTTTGGGTATATCCACAGTTCGAGCTCGAAAATGCGGTCTTAAGAGACCCTATTCGAAGTCGAGTTTTAGATGTTTATACGTATAGACGTCTATAATAGACCAGACGCGTGTGAGTGTCGAGTCAGCTTTTTTAGGCCAATAATCGGCTCTTTATCCCCCTTAGATTAGCCTTTTAGGTATGGATTTTTCCACTCTATATTGTTGCTCTGAACTATGCTTTAAGCAGAACCTTTGCTGGAGAGACGATGGTGTGGAGGAAAATCAATAATCAGCCTGCTTTTAGAATACTCACTTTGGTGTTGGCCTTTTTTATAACCTCTTGGCCTGTTTTAACTTATTTCACTCTGAGTCTGTCGGCCATGTTGCTGAGTATTACCCTGATCTGGTTGTGTTTAATTCTGCTATTGTTTGCTTTGGTTAAGTAGGTTTTGGTTGTGAGTTGCTTAGATAATCAGGCTCTTGTCCCATTCGTTGCAAGTTGCAGCGCTAAATGTTTTGCCTCTGAAACGGTAATTGGGGGTGGCTTATGATGAGTGCCTCCAGCCTCTTGATGGTGATTTTTTCTTATGTGGCTCTCCTGTATATACTGGCATCATGGGCCGAGTCTGGCAGCGAGCGAGCCAGAAAGCTGACAACCAGTGCCGTCGTCTATGCGCTGTCACTCGCCATCTTCTGTACCAGCTGGACCTTCTTCGGTAGTGTCGGCTTCGCTACCCGCTCCAGCATATTGATGCTCTCTATCTATCTGGGGCCCACGCTGTTGATGATCGTTATCTGGCCCCTGATGCAACGCGTGTTACTGATAAAACAGATCTACAGGGTCACCAGCATTGCCGATTTTCTCTCGGCCCGATTCAATCGCAGTATTTTCCTTGCTGGCCTCGCCGCGACCGTCGCTATGGTGGGGGTCGTTCCCTATCTGGCACTACAACTTAAGGCGATCAACACCGCCATCGATCTCGTCTTGGAGACCGAGGAGGGGGTTACGGCTAATGAGATTGCCTGGTTGGTCTGGTTGGGGGTCGCTCTGTTTACGATTATCTTCGGTATTCGTCATCTGGATCCCACCGAGAGGCATCCGGGCATGATGCTGGCGCTCGCCGTCGAAGGCTTAGTTAAACTGCTGGCCATGCTGTGTGTGGGCGTGTTTGTCAGTTTTGTGATGTTTGACTCCCCTCTGGTTATCCTCGAACAACTGGAGCAAAAGATGCCTGAGGCCGCAAAGGGGATGTCGTCTAAGCCCGAGTTTGTCACCTGGTTTAGTTATCTGCTGCTCGCAGGCTCCGCCTTTATGTTATTGCCACGCCAGTTTCATGTCATGGTGGTTGAAAACCCCGACGCCAAACACATCAAGAGAGTGCAGTGGTGGCTTCCTATTTATCTGATATTGATGACCATTTTTATTACCCCCATCGCCGCTGCGGGCATGTTACTGCTTGGGCCGGAAACGGCGGACAGTTATATGCTTTCCCTGCCTATGCTGGCCGGGCAGGATCTGCTCACCCTCTTCGTATTTATCGGTGGTTTCTCTGCCTCTATGGCCATGTTGATGGTGTCAGGTATGACGCTTTCCACCATGTTCAGTAACCATTTGGTCTTGCCTCTGCTGCAGTGGCTTAGTCCGAGTAGCGTCTTAAAGAGGTACTTGCTTCAGTCTAGGTGGCTCGCGGTGTTTATCGTGTTGGGTGCCGGACAGATGTTCTATCTCTATCTGGGTGAGTCATACATGTTAGTGAATATGGGGATGATCTCCTTCGCTGCCGTATTGCAATTTCTTCCCCCGGTGTTGGCTGGGCTCTATTGGTCTAAAGTCACCACTAAGGGGGCGATTTCTGGTCTGATGGTCGGCTTCATTGTATGGGCTTATTGCCTGTTATTTCCGGCGATAATGAAGAGTGGCTGGATAGATGCCGATATTCTTGAGTTGGGGCCGTGGGGGCTCTATTGGTTGCATCCCGAGCATCTGCTAGGTACTGAGATGGATAAGATAAGCCACGGAGCCTTGTGGTCTTTGGCGGTAAATTGCATAGCCTTGGTCTTCGGCAGCTTATTCTCTAAGGTGACGGGAGAGGAGCAAAGATATAACGCCGAGTTTATGGATGTGATGGCCGAACGCGTGGTCGAAGACCAGGCGATTATGGATACCTTACCCAGTAATATCGAACTCAAGCCTAAACTTAAGTTACTGAAAGGGATATTCAGCCAGTACCTGCCTGATCAACTTGCAGAAGCGAAGGTGAGTGCCTGTTTAGTCGAGACAGAACTCGGTGGCGATGAACTGATTAATGTGCAGCAGTTAGCTTATTTAGAGAGGGCGACGGAGAGATTGCTCAGTGGTATCACCGGGGCTGCGGTGGCGCATATGGTGGTGAATCAATCGAACATCTATTCAGAGAAGGAGATCCAAACTCTGGAAAGGTATTATGCTCAGCTGCTCGCTCAGCTAAAGATCAGTCCTGCACAATTGAGGCAACAACTGAATTATTCGAAAGAGAAGGAGCAGTTTGCTCAGCGATACTCCACGCAGATGGAAAAGCTGGTGGAGGATCGAACCTGTGAACTACAGTCGACACTGGATCTGCTTAAGAGTGCTCAGCATCAATTGGTTGAGACTGAAAAGCAGGCCTCATTAGGTAAGATGGTGGCGGGCATTGCCCATGAGATCAATACCCCTATCGGTGTCTGCGTTACCGCGGCGTCGCACCTTCATGATGAGGTGATTGAGATGAATAAAATGTTTTCATCCGGTGAACTCAGTGAAGATGAGTTTAAAGGGTTTATGCAAACTTGCACCGAAGCCATGGATATCATTCTTAAGAATAATGCCCGTGCTTCGAAGCTTATTCAGAGCTTTAAACGGGTTGCGGTGGATCAATCCAGTGAGGAGTTGCGGGAATTTGAAATAGATGAGTATCTCGAAGAGATATTGATGTCGCTCAGGCCCACGCTCAAGAAGGTGCCCCATAAGATAAATATAGACTGTGCATTCAACTTAAACTGCAACACCTACCCCGGCGTCCTGTCTCAGGTGATGACGAACCTGATTATGAATAGCCTGCTGCATGCATTCCTGCCCGAACAGGTGGGAGAGATCACCATCTCCGTCGAAATAAGAGATGACTGGGTGTTTATGGATTATAGCGATGATGGTGTCGGGCTCGATGCTGAGGGCGTGAAAAACCTGTTCGATCCCTTCTATACGACCAAACGTAACCAGGGTGGCAGCGGTTTAGGGGCGCATCTGGTGTACAACCTGGTGACACAAAGGCTCAAGGGAGATGTTGAGGTGGAGACATCGCCAGGCAATGGCCTCTGTTATCACATCCATTTCCCGAGGGACTTACAAAAGGTTGAACGGGATCTGGGTGAACATATTTAGGCATAATTTTAAGTGCCAAGCTCTTTTTGGCTTGTAAGGGCTGTGGATTTTTAACTTTGAAGAAAATGGGGCTTTCAGGAGAGTGACTAGGGCTGTGATAGGTAAAACTATTTTCACCGCTTTGAAAAGACGGTATAAATGAGTGACCCGATATTATTTTTGATAATCGACCTATTCGACGGCCAGATAAACAATGAC
>SDWK01000903.1 GCA_004195335.1 Shewanella sp. | reverse complement strand
CAATTCTGCCGTACAGTTATTCAGGTAACTACGGCACCATAGGAATGTATGGCTCTGGTGATAGATTTTTTAACAAACTAAACGCCAGAAAATTGGACCGCAACGTATGTATTCACGCTGGACTCCATGGTGTTGAGTCTGCGATCGGCACGGCCATGGGGCCGGATCCTGAAGAAGTTATCCATTCTGATTGTTATATCTCATATGGCTGGAACGAACCGGCTACAAATGTTCATTTTATTAAATATATTAATAAAGCCCGGGATAATGGCACCAAACTGATCGTGGTCAACCCAGTAAGAACGGCTATGGCATCACAAGCCGATCTGTTTGTCCAATTAAAGCCAGGTACAGATGTGCACTTCTGTGCTGGTGCAATGAAGTATCTCATTGAGCACAACCTTCACGATCTTGACTTTATCAAAAAAAGCACCATGGGGTGGGGGGAGCTTCAGCAGCAACTGAGTGAGGTCACCTACGATGAAGTCGTCAAGGTGACAGGCGTCTCGATGGAGACCCTCGTAAAATTCTGTGAAATGTATGGCAACGCCAAATTAGCCATGATGCGTCTGGGTCATGGTTTGCAGAGAAATATCAATGGCGGCCGTATATGTCGAGCAGTCTCACTGATGCAAGCCGTTATAGGCCAATATGGCAAAGTCGGCAATGGTTTGGTCTATGATAACGGTCAGGCCCTAATTGGCGGCAACTGTAATCTGGTTAAAGGCAAACACTTGAGAACTGGCCCCGATGTTGGTCATGTCAATATCACCGAGTTCGCCAAGGCGCTGGATCCCGTAAATCCTACCGCTTACAACAAACCAAGTAAGCCGGTAAAAGCCGTTATTTGCTACAACGGTAACCCAGCAGCTATGGCACCCGATGCCAATGCCGTATTAAAACATTTAAAGAGAGAAGATCTGTTTTTAGTAGGATTTGATTTCAACATGCATGACAGCATGGATGTCTGTGACATCATTTTGCCTTCATCGACACAATTTGAAGCAGATGATGTTATCGGCTCTTATGGTTTCCAATATGTTCAGGTTTGCGAAAAAGTCATTGAGCCATTAGGTGAGTCAAAAGATAATTGGACCTTCTTCAGAGAGTTAGCCAAACATATGGGGTTCACTGATCCAGAATTTGATGACACGAATGAAGATATGATCCGTCAATTCCTGCAAACCGATGATCCTTTCTTTGAAGGCATCACCTACGAAAGATTGATGAAGGAAAAATCAATCAAAATCAATGTAGGAACTTACTTTGCGGATGGTAAATACCCAACACCGAGTGGAAAAGTTGAATTCCACTCTGAATTCATGAAAGAAGAAGGATTCCACCCTGTTCTCGATTTTGGCTTGCCTGAAGCTGAGATGGTAAGTTCAGAGCGAAAACTTCCCTTCAGAATGGTGAGCCCTGCAATTGCTCATCGCATGAACTGTGAGTTTTTCAATGTAGAGTACGTCCGAAATATTCCGGCGTACACGGTCACCATCAACCCTCAAGATGCTAAAGAGTTGGGAATTGAAAATAATGACCAGGTCCGTCTCAGCAATTTCCGCGGAGAAGCAATCTTCACCGCAGTGCTTACAAGCCAGGTAGATCGCGGCGTCGTCATGACAGTTAAAAACAACTTAAGACGCTTCAACCCTAACGGTTCGAACACCTGCACCAATATTTTGACAACCGACACATTGACTGACTTGGGAGGCTGCTCGGCTTACCACTCTACTAATGTTGCGTTAGAAAAAGCCTAAGGAGTAAAAGATGTCTATTAATCAAAAAGTGGGCTTTGTCTTCAGACAAGAGAACTGTGTGGGTTGTGGTGCCTGTACTGTCGCCTGTCAAATTCATAACGAATTGCCTGAAAATCACCGATTCCGCAAAGTCGATCGCTATGAAGTTGAGCGCGAAGATGGCGCGATTGATGTGTGGCTATCTCATTCTTGCATGCATTGTGAAAACCCTGCCTGCCTGATGGTTTGCCCAACTAAGGCCTACCAC
>SDWK01000895.1 GCA_004195335.1 Shewanella sp. | reverse complement strand
AGATGTGTATAAGAGACAGCTATTAAAACTGTCGGTATTATCGGGAACGTCTTATCGCAAGCTCTTATTTTTGGGTAATAATTGGATGGTGACCATATTCTGATACGACGAATTGGTCCGTCCGGCTGATAAATTCTTACGCACTTATCAAATATTCTATAAATCTCTATTGTGCTGTTAGTTGGAAGTTCTGCTAAACTTTCATTTGCAAGTATTTCTATAATATCGAATTGCCTTGACATTAAGTCTGCGCTTTTCCAAATCTGCACTAAGTCTGGATTTGCAGCATCTGGCTTTGTTTTATTTTCCCGAATACACAATCTTTCGGCGGTTTGCTTGACAGTTCTATTCAATTTCCTTATTTCATGAAACGCCATTGAATAGTTTTTTAATGCATCTTGCTGTATTTTTTTCACTGTAGTCTCTACGGTTAAGAGACCATGAATCCCTTTATGAAGAGCATCTATTGATATTTTAGTTTCAGGGTTTAACTTTGCATGTCGACGTTCCTCTTTTCCACCCAACCGTGGTGTAGGGATAATACCCGTAAAAACAATTTTAAATCCTCCAAGATCAAATGGAATTGATGAAAATCCATGAGGACATTGAACAAGTGTTGTCGATGAATAAGTTGCAAGTATATCTTCATAGTGTTTTTTACAAGCGCTGTCACTTTTGAAATATTTTTTACAGAATTTATTGGCTTCTACGTAGAAGCCTGATCGTGGTTGAGATATTTTCTCTAGATCGACAATTGGAAATGGTGACATTTCTGCAATATCTTCAATTTCTTTCATCTAAACCCCTATGTAAGCCTTGATCCCGAGTTCTACTAACTTCTCAAGTACTACAAATGCGACCTTCTTTGTACCGTTCGTAGAAATTTCAGTAAGATTATTTTTGAGTTGCTCTAAGCATTTCTTATTTCTTAGGCCTTTAACAAAAAGATTTTGCCATTCCAAATCCTCTTTGCTCCCAGGGGTTAGCCCTGCAATCTGAACAAGCCCATCCCAGAGGTTCTCAGGACTAAGTGCGATGCGTAACCCGTCCTCGATTTTTGCCGTAGAATCTGCTATGCCAGCATCTTTTGCCAAGACACCATTTGCAAGACGATAAAAATCCGCATGCTCTGTGCCTAAAGATTTGGAAGTATATGCAAGCACAAATATCGAAGGATTTAACCTTTTAATATGGCGCAGTAAAGAGAGCCCCTCGTCTTGCCCAAAGGACTTACCAACATTCCCAAAGTCAAGAATGATCAAATCATAAAGGGGCGATTCTATTAAATCGATGTTTGACGTATTGATGTCAGGCACATAATCAATGGAAAAATGTGAAGATTTCAGATCGTTAATAAGCTCAGGGTGTTCATCGTCAACAACTAATATCCGACATCTTCTGATTATCTCATCTCTAGATATTTTGAAATCTAGCTCACTTATTGAATGTATTTTTTGTTTAAAAGGCCAGACCATATAAACCTCCAGATAATAAAGGACACTTCCCAATTTAGTATGGTCCCCCGAAGGGGACATTAAGTGGAACTCTTGGGATCAGGCTTGCAAACTTCCTCTTCTAAAGCCCCAAATCCTGCTCAATCAACACCACCTTGATCCGCCCTGGCGGGTAACACTTATCGACAATCGCCCAGGTATTACAGATCCGCTGCGGCGAGCTGCAATCATGGCAACGGCCGGTCTTGGCGCAGGGGGTGCGCATATTGTGGCGCTTGGCGTTGAGGGGTGCGGCGTGGTTTTTGATCCGCTCCATGGCTTTTTGCAGATCGGGCACAATCTTGTTTTGACCGATAAACAGCACCACCTTCTTGGGGCCGAAGGAGATCCCCCCGGTGCGGT
>SDWK01000891.1 GCA_004195335.1 Shewanella sp. | reverse complement strand
GCTTCCTGTATGGCACTCTTACATCTATTAAGTTCATCATCAGTATTCCGTTATAGTTTTTATGAAATTAGGTATTGTTATAAATACAAGACCAAGTATCTTTCTGGCAAGATACTAGTTTAGAACTATCTCTCTGGCAAGGTACTTACTATCGATGATGTGTATATGTTGTGAACTGTAGCGCTAAATGCATTGAAAAGTTGATGTCGGTATATAGGCCTGAGTGCACAGATTTTACTTTGGTAGGCCTGTTACGATTTACCGGTTTTCGATTTTTTCAACATACCTTACGGCTATCTTTTTTAGCCCTTAGCGTTCATCGCGGTCAAAACAAACTCAATGAAAACCCGTGTTTTCAGTGGTAGAGCCTTGCTCTTATACATCAGATGTATCGGTGTTGGGGTGGGGACTTGTTCGTTTAATATTTCTATCAAGTCTCCACGATCTAACTCTTCAGACAGTAGTAACCGTGGCTGCAGTAAAATCCCAGTCCCTTTCAACGCCGCGACTTTTAAAGCCTGACCACTGTTTGAGGTTAACCGTGAATGCTGCTTATCAAATGCTGAAGTATCGATACGCAGCGCCAGACTCGATTGAATATCTCCGTAACTGAATCCCAGACATTGATGCGACGCTAAGTCATTCAGTGAAAGAGGGACTCGATGGCGGGCAAGATAATCGGGAGAAGCACAAAACATCATTTCATAAACGGCAATCTGACGAGCGATTAACGAGGAGTTGGCGAGCTCACCGATGCGGATCACCACATCTACCGGGTCGTGAAGAGGATCTATCAAGCCGTTATCGAGTGTCAGTTCGACATTAATATCGGGATAGCGTTGCAGGAAATCTGCCACTATTGGCGCGAGTAGAATATTGCCGAAGGTGACCGGGGAATTGATGCGTATCCTTCCTTTGGGTTTATTTTCTAATGCTTGCAGGCTATTTTCAGCTTCTGCAATATCATCCAGAATTCGCTGGCACTCTAAATAATAGAGCTGCCCGGCTTCCGTTAATGACTGTTTACGTGTGGTGCGATTTAACAGCTTAGTCCCAAGGTGCGCCTCTAAGAACTTAATGTGTTTACCAACCATGGTTGAAGTGACTGAAAAATTTATCGCGGCGCGAGAAAAACTGCCATGTTGTACCACATTGACAAACACCTGCATGCTCTTCAACTTATCCATATTTCAAACCTGTAGTTCGCAAACAATGAACCGGATGGTAGTTTATCAATTGTAAGGATTCAATTAAATTGCATGCTCTACTCGGTTAATCTGGAACAATTATGTTTGAACAAGGCTTGTTTATTACAGCGGAACTACAGGTTAAGCCTGATATCGATCTCGACACGGCTATTGCGGCTATACATTCCTTTTGTGAGGGGATGAATCGTGAAAAGGGGTGTTCGATGGCGATCCCCCTGCAAGATAAAGAAAATCCTCGCCGCTTCATCTTCTGGGAACGTTATGAAGATAAAGCCGCCTTCGAACAACATTTTCAGGCCGAGCATACTCAAAAATTTATCCAATCAGGCTTAACTGAGTTGGTTCAGGCGTTTGAAACTCAACTGTTAACAGAGCAGAAGTAAATTATGAACAAGACATTGAATTGGGGAATCCTTGGGACCAGCTTTATTTCAGGAGTCATGGCTGATGCCATTGTTGAAGAGGGTCATACATGCCTACATAGTGTGGCTGGACGTTCTGAAAAAACCTTGATGGAATTCGCTGAAAAGTACGATATCGCAAACATCTATCAGGATTACGATGCCCTGATTAACGATGATGAGGTCGATATCATCTACATCGCGTTACCTAACCATCTTCATCATGACTTTGTAATAAAAGCCGCCAATGCCGGCAAGGCCATTTTGTGTGAGAAGTCATTATCTATCGATATGAAAAAAACGGATGAGGCGCTCGCGGCAGTTCGACTCGGCACCATTGGCGAAATTCGTTCTATCAATGGAGTGTATTGTGCCTCTATCGCCCAATTCGTGAATCCGGATAGTAAGGGGGCATTGTATAACTTGGGCTGTTACCCAGCCTCTCTTATGCACTTAGTTATGCAGCAAGCATTCGGCGACGGTATCTTCGATAACTACCATATAGCGGCATCGGGACGTGTTGGCGAAGATGGTAATATTTGCGAGTCGGCCGCAAACATTCAATTTGCAAATGGTGTGACCTGTCAGCTTCATACGGCGGAAGATTATGGTCTGCATGCCGACTTTACGATACTTGGCAGTAAAGGAAGCTTAGCGCTTGTTTCTAATCCCTGGTTAGCCGAAGCCACGGGTAATCAATTGGTTATTACTCAATATGAACAGCAGGGCAAAACTGTCTCGGTACCCGCTGACGGTAATGGCTTCCTCTATCAGGTTAGATTAATCAGAGAAGCGATAGAGCAGGGAAGCACTTCGCTGCAACGCCCCGCAGCGACACCGGAAGATTCGCGTCAAATAATGAAGATACTGACAGATTGGGAAGTTGCCGCTCAAGCGAGATAAAGCGTTTGCTGCTGTTATCTGCAAATGATTTACTTCGCCTTTATTTAAGACTCAAACCTCTTTCGCCCCCCTCTTAACCTTAATAGTAAGTAAGGTTAAGAGGGACTGCCGTATCATAAAAGGTGAGTACAGATTCATCTTGTCAAATGAGGGCTGAGTGTAAAGTTGACTGCTGTTAGCCATTTCATCTTACCTATATCCTCATTTTTAATGTTGTAAACCCCGCGTTAACTTCTAAGCTTTTATTTATGCCCCCAGACTCATAAGCTTGAAGAGTGTAATACCCGCTGCTAGCTTTAAATCTGGAGCTTGCTTATCTCAGCCTGTCGCCGTTTTATCTGCTCACTTAAACTCGGTGAAAGTTGCTAGAGCATAGGGGGCAGGATTAATCGATTAGTCGTATTAGGTGTTCCAACCTATTTACTGTCTCTTATACACATCT
>SDWK01000387.1 GCA_004195335.1 Shewanella sp. | reverse complement strand
GACCACAACACTTCAAAGACAAGTTCTTCGGGAGCATCATCTCTTGTGATGTTCTCGAAAAACTATCCCTGCTTCCCGAATATCCTTTTTACTTCTCTAATATAATACCAGTTCCATTAAATATGTGATCAATTCAGAGCTGTCTCAGGGCTTTCAATTCAAGGCGCATTGTTGAAAAAATGGTTATTCCCTTTTGAGATTATGCAACGTAGTAGTGTAAGCCCTGAGAAGCTCACGTAGTGCGGCTGATGTTTAAAGCAAAAGGTAAATCACTTTATGCTGCGAATGTGGTTTTCGATATACGACTAAATGGATTTAGGAGGTAGAGCAACGCAGGAGCTTGTTGCCGAGAATAACTATTAGCTACAATCCACTTACTTGCCTGCAGTGATTTTAATTCCCGCTGAATGACCAACTATTTAATGGAATTGGTATAAGTCGAAGACTAGGCTGAAAGGGCTTGATTCAAATTAGGAACGGTTCCTGTGCGGCCCACCTGTCCCAAATAGTGATTGGGCGACTTGAGAAGGCTTCATTGCTGGCGGGGAAAATCGAGAGAGAGTTTATACTACTCAAAACAGCTATCTTCTATATCGCCGAAGCTATCTGAACCGATTATCAACAATCTAAGATGGGTATTAGGCATCGCGCTTAGTTATTACGGTTGATCCATTTAAACAAGATGGAATATTTCCACAGCGTTTTAATCAAGAAATAACCGATAACAGCGAAAATAGTGCCTAAGGCCAGACAGCCTAAGAGGAATGGAGGACCTATGGTCGAGATTGAGGCTTCTATCCATTGCCAGCTTGCTTCGAAAGCAAAGTCTTGGGTCGGATGACTCAGTATTTTCGCACCTAAAAGATAAGCCGCGTAGAACATAAATGGCATAGTGAATGGATTGGTTATCCATACCAAGGCCACGGCAATGGGAATATTGCAGTTGAAGATGATCGCTAATGCTGCAGCGAGTACCATCTGAAATGGCATAGGTATCCAAGCCACAAATAAACCTATCGCAAATGCAGCGGGGGCTGAACGCCTGTTTAGCGCCCATAAGTTAGGCTTATGGAGCCATTTCCCAAACATCTGCAAATGTTTATGATTTTGCAGAGTTTCGGGGTTTGGCATAAACCTTTTAATAATTTTTTTTGGCATAAATTGTGATTGCTGTCTTTACTTATTCAGTATGAACCGATTTATGTTTGGCTTTAGTGCCACAATTCTTTCTGCGATGCTATGGCCATCGCTACCAACTACACCTTTGCTTTTCACATGTCTGTTGAGCGGAATCATGCTACTTCGGCGCCTACCAATTATCGCTGGAGTCTTGCTGGCTGTCGCTTGGGTATCTATCTATGCCCAGCTATTACTGACATGGGAACCGCCAATTTCTGAGCAGAATCTCGTCGCGAGGGGCGAAATCATATCACTAGTTAGCCAAAACAGCGACTGGCTTAGTATGGATATTCGACTGTTGAGATCAAATTCGCATGAATTATTGTTTAAAAACTTACGGCTAAGTTGGAAGAAAGCACCAAAAGTACAACTAGGAGAGCTCTGGGAGTTTGAGATTAAAGCCAAGCCTATTACCAGTGTACTGAACCAAGGGGGATATAATCAGCAAAAAGCGTTTCTTAGCCGCCACATTGTGGGGAAGGGCAGTGTGCAAGACGGGAAGAGGTTGAGTGTCAGTCATTCGATTAGAGCTCAAATCATAACCGCGCTTAAACCGCATCTTAAATCATTTGATAGCGGCGACCTGATATTAGCCTTATTACTCGGCGATAAGAGTCTTATCGATAGTGAACGCTGGCAGGCTATGAGGATCACTGGTTCCGGTCACTTAATTGCCATCTCGGGTCTGCACCTTTCCGTTGTTGCGGCGTGGGTTTTTATGGGAACGTTTTCCTTGCTTTGTTATTGCTCGCCTCAACTTGGTAGACGAAACATGCTGCTTGCAGCCATGTTCTCGGCGATAACTTGTATCATGTACGCCTATCTTGCTGGTTTTGCCCTGCCGACCCAGCGGGCGTTGGTGATGTTGTTATTATTGTTGATACTTAGCATGATAAAACGCTTCTCCTCGCCTTGGGAAAGATTGTTATCTGCGCTATTCCTGCTGTTACTCCTCGATCCATTCTGTTGTTTTAGTGCTGGTTTCTGGCTCTCATTTTTAGCCCTCTCCATTATCTTACTCACGATAAGCCACACCAAAATACCCATTTCAAATATTAACGTCCAACAGCCCCACTGGGTAGGTATAAAGCAAAAAATCATGCTTTTTTGGTCAATTCAATGGCGACTTAGTTTAGGCTTAGGGCTGTTACAAGCCGTGTTTTTTGGTGGGATGTCGCCTTATGGTTTAGGGTTTAATTTTTTGCTTGTTCCTTGGTTCAGCATCCTTGTGATCCCAATGTCTCTCATCTGCTTTGTTATATGGTGCGGAGCGATGGCCATTGGAGTTGAGCTAAGTGCAATTTTTACTATTGTCGATTTGAGCCTGGCCCCCGTGCTTTATGCGTTTACCATCGTTGAACAGTTACCGGCGGCCTGGCTGCCTATCTCAAACAAGATGATTTTGGCGCTGGCATTTTGTCTCATGGGCCTGTGGTTCATTACACAGTCGACAAAAATACAATGGAAGTTAATCTCTTCAGTTTTCATCTTGCCATTGCTATTCATCCTATGGGAGCAACTCGTTCCTATTAATCATCAAGAGTGGCGAGTTCATCTGCTCGATGTCGGTCAAGGACTCTCCGTGGTGATAGAAAAGAATGGTCGGGCATGGGTATACGATACTGGGGCGGCCTATGGTGATAATTTTAGCTATGCAGAGCGGGTTATTGTTCCCTTTCTCTATGCCAGAGGGATTAGTCATGTCGATTATCTTGTGCTGAGTCATGGTGATAATGATCATGCCGGTGGTGCAAATGTACTCATCGAAGCATTCCCCAGTGTTAAAGTTGTCACCGATATTGTGGAGTTTTCGGATATTAATTGTCGCCCCAAAACATTCAGTTGGTATGGACTCGACATTGAAATTCTGGCTCCTAAACTGGCTAAGAAAGGCAACGATGGCTCATGTGTGGTTAGGGTGAGTGACAGCTATCATCAGGTTCTTCTTCCCGGTGATATTGAAAAACGAGCAGAGTCAGCAATGATTAATGAAGGGGTTAAACTACAAAGTGAGGTGCTTATCGCCCCTCACCATGGCAGCCGGACCTCCTCTACGCAAGCCTTTATCACGAGCGTCTCCCCCGAGCTGATATTGTTCCCATCTGGGTTTAATAATCGCTATGGTTTTCCCAAGCAGGATGTCGTTAATCGATATAAACTGAGTGGAAGTAAGATGCTGACCTCAGGAACTGAGGGGCAGGTTAGCGTAGTTTTCAAACACAAACAGCGGCAAATTAAATCATATCGAACAGATCTTGCGCCATTTTGGTACAACAGATTGTTTAGGTTTGGCGAGTTGGCCGATCCAGAGTAGAATGCTCGTTTTCCATCTCTATAGAAGCATCAATGACAACATCAACTAAAAGTGAAGTTTGGACCGTGTTTAGACGGCTACTCGGTTACCTTAAGCCATTGAAGGCCGTGTTTGGTTTTGCCGTGCTTGGACTGACAACATACGCACTTGTTGATGCGACATTCATTGCGGTCATAAAACCTTTTATCGATGAAGGCTTCGGTGGCCAAGCGGGTCAGGCGACCTCAAGCATCAATAGTTTAGATCTCGGGACGAGTGGCGGCTTTAATGCCAACAATGAAGTTCTTTTTTATGCGCCTTTTGTCGTCATAGGACTTTTTACTCTGCGCGGCTTAGCTAACTTCGTTTCGACCTACAGTATTTCGTATATGAGTGCCAGGCTCATTATGGACATGCGTCAGCAGGTATTCGAACATTATCTTACGTTACCGGTAAGCTATATGGACAGTGAGAATACGGGTAACCTCATCTCCAGAGTGACCTACGACACCGAGCAGATAGCCCGTGCGACAGGCAGTGCGATGATCACCATCATTCGTGACAGTATCACAGTGATTGGGATGCTGGGGATCATGTTTTATTATTCTTGGAAACTCTCACTGTGTATCTTAATCATTGGGCCGATAATCGGTTATGTGATCGCTACGGTCAGCAAACGCTTTCGCAAAGTGTCTAAGAAAATTCAGGCGGCAATGGGAAATGTCACCGCTGCGACAGAGCAGATGTTGAAAGGGCATAAAAATGTCCTTTCCTTCGGTGGACAACAAACCGAATCAGAGCGTTTTTGGAAGGTTAACGATCAAAATCGCTATCAGACAATGAAGTTAGCGATGGCACAATCTGTCAGCCAGCCATTGGTGATGATTATTGGATCATTCGCATTAGCATTTGTCCTGTATGCAGCGAGCATCGATAGCCTCAAAGAGGAGCTAACCGCCGGAACATTCGCGACCATTCTTGGCGCCATGTTAGCCATGCTTCAACCGATTAAAAACTTAACGCGAGTCAATGCTGAGTTTCAGCGTGGTATAGCGGCCTGTACCACTGTCTTTGAGTTATTGGACACCCCTTCGGAGGTCGATAACGGGACCTACCAAGTTGAGCGAGTTAAAGGCGATCTTAGCTTTCATCAAGTGAGTTTCAGTTACCGGGGGCACGACAAGAAGCCTGCCTTAGAAGGCATTAACTTTACCGTTGAACAGGGGAAAACGATTGCTCTGGTTGGACGTTCCGGCTCAGGTAAATCGACGATTGCAAACTTAGTCACCCGTTTTTACACCGGATTGAGTGAAGGCAAGATCACCTTGGATGGTGTCAATATCGATGATTACACGCTGACCTGTTTACGGGATCAAGTGGCATTGGTATCCCAGCAAGTGACGCTGTTTAATGACTCCATTGCGAATAACATTGCCTATGCTTATTCAGGCGAAGCGACTAAAGAGCAGATTATTGAGGCGGCAACCTTAGCTCACGCGATGGAATTTATCGAACTGCTGCCGGAAGGCTTAGATACCCAAATTGGTGAAAATGGGGTGATGCTGTCGGGGGGGCAAAGACAACGCATCGCGATTGCCAGAGCCATCTTACGCAATTCACCGGTACTCATTTTAGATGAGGCAACATCGGCCCTCGATACCGAATCGGAGAAAGCGATTCAATTAGGTCTGGATAATTTAAGGCATAACCGTACTTCGATCGTGATCGCTCATCGCTTGTCTACCATTGAAAGTGCCGACCAAATTCTGGTCGTGGATCAGGGGCAGATTATTGAGTGTGGAAACCACCAATCACTGCTTGAGCAAGATGGCATGTACGCAAAGCTTTATCAGATGCAGTTCAGTAGTTAAATGCAGGAATTTGTTAATCGTTTATGGTATCCGAAGGGCTTTTTAGACTCTCAGTCTAAAGGCCTTTTTTTACTGTTAAAATTATTACAGCTGCTGTTATGGCCACTCTCACTGTTATTTGCTGTGGTAACCGCTCTGCGTCGTCGTTTATTTAAGATTGGGATAAAAAAACAATCTACCTTGCCTGTGCCTGTTATTGTTGTCGGCAATATAACGGTGGGCGGCAGTGGTAAGACGCCCACCGTTATCTACTTGGTTGAACTATTGAGACAGCATGGGTATAAACCCGGTGTCATCAGCCGTGGATACGGGGTTAACTTTGAAGGGGTTAAAAGTGTATTACCTTCAATGGCGGCTCGGGATGTGGGTGATGAACCCGCCATGATCGTTGGTCGAACTGGCGTGCCTATGGTGATAGGTCGTAATCGAATTGCTGCAGGGGAGCACTTACTTACTCATTTTAATGTCGATGTCATCATCAGTGATGATGGACTTCAACATTACGCTTTAGGGCGAGATATCGAGTTATTGGTTTTAGATGGAGAGAGACGTTTCGGAAACGGCGCACTATTGCCCGCAGGACCGCTTAGAGAGGGACTGTGGCGTGTTAAGCAAGTGGATGCAGTCGTGGTCAATGGCGGTGATAGCATTGAGGGTGAGCACCCTATGAGTCTGGTTCAGAGCGCATTAAAGCCTGTCGCCGATTCAAATGAACAAGCTCCGGCTCTCAGTGATGCAATGGTGGCCATTGCCGGTATAGGTAATCCGTCACGTTTTTTTAACTCACTTACTGACGCGGGTTTTAATTTAAATCGCGTTAAGGCATTTGACGACCATCAAGCCTATTGCGAAGATGAACTCATGGAACTGTCAGGTGGTCTACCCATTATTATGACTGAGAAAGATGCGGTTAAATGTCGCGGTTTTGCAAAACAAAACTGGTGGTATCTTCCCGTTGATGCGAAGCTATCTTCAAATTTCGATCGGCTGATATTAGATAAACTAAAACGTTAGCAGTCGTCATACTTATACCAAAAGGAATAACATGTCGTTTGATAAAAAATTGCTAGAGATCGTGGCTTGTCCTGTGTGTAAAGGTAAGCTTGATTATGAGAAGTCAACACAGAAACTGATTTGTAAGGCTGATCATTTGGCTTATCCGATCACTGATGGGATCCCTGTCTTACTGGAAAATAAAGCCGAACGCTGGCAAGAAGCCGAAGCTTAATTTACTTTACTCAATTTAGGCTTTCTTCATTTAAGTGCTAAGCAAAAAACGCCACATTCGATGGCGTTTTTTTGTATTTATAAAGCCGGTGCTTGTTAGTTCTGTGAGTGTTCAGGCTGTTAGGTATTAGCGCTTTAGCCCTTCGTATAAGGTGGTTATCCACTTCTCTTCTGAAATAAACGACCAGCCCCAGTTCTTCCATTGCGCAGGTAGCCCCTTCTCTTGTATCTGCTGGAGTGTTGCTCCATTAGATAATTGACTCTCCATCCAATTAATCGAGCCATCGAGCATCTGCTTGAAGCGAATAAGATCGCTTTTGTTCGCAAGCTCCCCGTGTCCTGGGATCACCTGAGTTTGTGAGCCGATTTGGTCGATAACGATAGCCACATTGTCCCGGTAGCCCTTGACTGAACCGCCCGCTTTAAGGTCAATATAGGGATACTTGTCTTTAAAAAACAGATCGCCCATATGGACCACACTCTTATCGGCCCAAAGGACAATACTGTCCCCATCGGTATGACCAGGCCCCATATGAAGTAGCTGTAAGCTGTCCCCATTGAAATGGATTGTGGTGCCTTCATGATAAGTGATGCTGGGCAGGGCACTCGGCTGGTAACTGGTGTTTGCCGACAGGCGTTTAAGTACATTATGGTGGGCGAAAATAATCCCACTGATGCCGAAAATATTGTTACCACCGGTATGGTCGCCATGATAGTGAGTATTAACCACATACTTAGGTGTTCCGGGTTGGATACTTGATAAGGCGGCGGTGATCTTATCAGCTAATGGAGCAAATTGATTATCAATAATGAGGATGCCGTCTTTACCTGCCGAGACACCAATATTGCCACCGGAGCCGCTAAACATATAACTTGTTTGAGTGAGCTTTTGTGGGGTAATGACGACATCCTTGAATCTATCATCATCGGCAAGAGCAAGGGGCGAAAGTAAACAGCTTATCGATAGCAATGTCAGTATTTTCGTTTTCATTATCTTACCTTGAATGCTCTATTTTTAATTAGCTTACCATCAAACTTAGCTTTGCATGACAAAAAATTAACAAATGTAAAATACCAATTGCATTAAATAT
>SDWK01000786.1 GCA_004195335.1 Shewanella sp. | reverse complement strand
GTTTTTAGACAGCTCGAGCCAAGGTATTGCTCAGCAAATTGTGACCTTTAGCGCGGGAAGCGCGACCCTTAATCCGAATACGGCGCTCACCAACGAGCAGGGGATTGCACAAGTCAGCTACACCCCATCAGATAATGAACTGGGTGCAGCCAGCCTAAATGTCTCTTTGACTTATAAAGGGCAAGCTTATCAAAACAGTGGCCTATATGAGGTGCTACCAGCCAATGCCATTGGTGATGACGGCGTCCTTAAACTGGGTCATTTTGATGCCAACAATAACTTTATTGAAGATGAGCTAGCCACCACACTTAGCCCCGTCGATGGAAAATATCGCATCAGCGCAGGCGGTAGCTTCGGCATCACAGCAACCTTAGCCAGTCAGGCCGACGATGGCACTTGGATCCGAGTACAGACACCCTCATCGATAAGCTTTAGCTCCGATTGTGTTACCGGCAACAACGCCAACTTAGATACCCCGGTCACTACCCTATCAGGCAGTGCCAGATCTACTTTCCAAGATACCAGTTGTAGCGGCAACAGCGAACGTAACGATCACATCATTGCAACCACTCAGGCAGGCAATCAGACTCTAACGGCGAAGCTGCCTTTCACCCTAGAGCCTCAAACCCTATCGAGTCTGAGCTTCGTCTCGGCAGAACCTAAGAATATCCGCATCAAGGGCGCTGGCGGCACCGGCAGTACCGAATCATCTCTGGTGACCTTTAAAGTCATCGGCTCTAACGGCCAGCCAGTAGCGCAGCAGATAGTTACCTTTGCTCTCGACACATATGTTGGCGGATTAAGTTTCTCAAATGGCCAGACAAGCGCCCAAAGCACGACCAATTCACAGGGTGTAGCAAGCGTTCGCGTTCAGGCGGGAAGTGTACCGACCCCGGTGCGTGTGGTCGCCTCGGCCACTGATACTAATCCTGACCCTGATGAAACGGTCACCAGTCATTCAGAGCAGCTCACGGTCAATACCGGCCTGCCTCAACAGCTGGGTTTCAGTATATCGACCAGCATGTTTAACCCGGAAGCCGGTGATTTTAACGGTGAAATAGCTACCATAACGGCTTATGCTTCAGACACCTTCGGTAACCCGGCGCCCGATGACACTACCATCAACTTTACCAGTGAGGGTGGCCAGATAGCTCCCAGTTGCTTAACCATCGATGGCCGCTGTAGCGTCGAGTGGACATCGGCTAACGCTAGGGTTCCAGATCATCGCATCACGGTACTGGCCTATGCATTGGGACATGAGACCTTCTTCGATACTAACGGCAACAATGTCTTTGATAATGCCGATGTCAGTCTCGACGATGGCACGCCTATTGTAGACAAGGCTTGTTTAAACCGTGACGGAGAAGCCGTTCTCTGCTCTGGCAATGGTATGGATATCGAGGCCTACCTGCCGAAAGGCTTTAGCGACCTAGGCGATGCCTTCCGTGATGATGACGAGAGCTTCACCCATACGCTAGGTGAGAAATACTTTAACACCCAAAGCAGCGGCGAATACCAGAACTCGAATGGTAAGTTCAACGGCCCTCAATGTCAGTCCACACTCGTTGGTTGCGAACCTAACACCTATATTCGCAAGGCCTTGGTTATGACCATGTCCGGCTCGAGTGCACAGTTCACCATCTGGCAGGGTAATAATCTTATCCGTGATGATTTCGGTCTGGAAACCGGTTCGATTGTGCCATTAACGGCGATTGCGGCGGGGCAATCATCTAGCTTCACGGTGCAGTTCTATGACAGTGCTTACCAGATAATGCCAGCTAATACTCAGGTGGCCATCGATGCCTCAGCTGGCGAGCTTATCTTCGATGCATTCGAGGTCGCTAACACGACGCGTCGTGGCGGAACTACGACTGGCTTCATTATCACTAATGATATCGATCCCGCCAGTACAGGTGAGGCTGCAAAACTAAGCATCGTAAGCATTAACCTGACAACACCAAAGAGCATTAAATCGGGTGCAGGCTTAAGCATTACCCTCTCGGGCACTTAAGCCATAAGAGGAAAGTGATAAACGATCCCTCTGCATTAGACGAATAGTCATCCCGGAATCTAGGCACTAGATATCCGGGATCCGGCTCCAATAAAAAGCCCACTCAGATGATTAATCAGAGTGGGCTTTTTAGTGCCTGAAGCTTTTATATGCCTGGAGTAATGATTGAACCACCATGTTTCAGTGACTCTGACTCCTTACTCCCGACTTATGACTTATGACTTATGACTTATGACTTATGACTTTCAGCTTACAAGCCACAGGCAAACAGATCGACTCGACTTTATATCAATTCTGAACTTCTCTGGCGCTAATCCGCCAGTTGGCTTGGCTCTCGCTTCAAGCGCTTACTGACCCCATAGAGGGCTAACATAAAGAAGAGTACAAACAGGCCCCACATCTGCAACCACAGAGGCATGATGCTGGCCCATGAAGCGCCCATCTGGTTGAGCTGCAGCATGCCAATAATCGCTGGAACAGCAGGGATAAAGGTGGATATCCAGATCAGAGGATCGGGGATCAACTCTAATGGCCACACAAATCCGGACACGAACAGGATCGGCATAGAGATCAGTAGCAATACCTGAGTGGGCAGATCCCGTCGGGTAAACAGGCAGCTAAACGCGATGCCCGTTACAGCCGTCGATAACAAGAATGGCAGCAAGAAGAGCGCAACCTGTCCCAGCGTCGCCTGAACGCTGACTCCATACCAATAATAGCAATGCCCCACATACAGGCTGGTAAACAGGGTATAGATGAGAAAGAACACACTAATACGCCCGCAAATTAGCATCAGGGGTGAAACCTTGCGCCAATAGCCTTGGGCTTGCCACTGTCCGGCACCCAAGATGCCGGTTCCAATCAGTAAGGTTTGGTGTAACACCAGCAGCAGTACCCCTGGCACCACGTAAGATGTATAACCTAAACCGGGATTGAAGGCGGGAACACTATTTAACTTAACCGCATTCAGGCTTCGGTCTGCAGCCTTAGCACTCTCTCCATGAGCCAGCAGTCCAACAAGCTGCACGTACTTACCCGCGTCTAAGCCCACAGAAACCAAACCTTCTACTACCGCCGAATAGATCAGAAAATAGTTGGCATCACCACCATAACTTAAGGTCGCACCTCGACCCAGCAGAAGATCTTTTCTGAAGCCACTAGGGATCATCAATAAACCATTCGCCCTGCCCGACTCTATCCAGGTTTGCGCCTCGTCGATAGAACTTACCAAGCCTGACACACTAATTTTAGGGCTGGCATCGGCATGCCTGATTAAACGGCGACTCAGCGACGAGTGGTCCTGATCGATAACAACCAGTTTCTGCTCGGTCGGCACCTCATTAAGATAGGGTAAAGGATAAAGCACTGAGTAAAACAGGACGCCACCAAACAGCGTAATAGCAATGGCCTTATCGGTTACAATCGCGCGCAGGTCCGCCAATAAAAACTGCCAAAAAGTCATTGAGCCCCCTCCGGAGATAGAGATTTATCCGCCAGATGTGCACGCTTGACTCGTTTAGCCAAGAAGACAATAACGGGAATAAGAAACAAGAATCCCCAGTAATTAATTAATTGAGATGAAAGCGTATCCCAACCTTGTCCATAACTCACCACGCCGACATGGGTATCAATATAGTGGCTCGATGGCATCAGCTTTCGCCATAGCTGAGCTAACATGGGCATATCGAGAGTGGGAAAGGTGATCCCCATAAAGGGGAAAGCAGGTGCAAAGAGTGCGGTGCAGAAGCTGATCACCCTGGCACAATCCTGCAACATGAAGAAGATCACTAGAACTAATAACCAGACGGCCAGTAACATGGCGACCTGAGCCACCAGCAATAACCCGAATCCTCCCGCTAGAGGAAGATTCAAAAACTGATACAAGACGGCGAGAATGAAGCGGCCCTGAAGTAAAATTAGTGGGGTATAGACGATTATTTTTGCAAAGACTACCCGCCTTGTCCCCAGACTGAACCATTCGCTCATGGTATTGAGCCGCAACTCACGATTGAGACTGTTGGCAAACACCAACATGGCAAGTAACTGTCCCAGAGCCAGCAATACCGGCGGAACCAGAAAACCGATATAGTTGCTATTTGAGTTATACAGCGCCGTCGTCTGACTCGTCACCGGGCGCAGATTTATCTCGGCCTGCGCCTTAGGTACGCCAAGCGCCAGCTGTTTCCTGTTCGCCACATGCAACAGGCCATCGGCTAGGCTTAGCTGGATCTGACTCGAAAGCAGCTTACCCACTAATAAAAATTGGCTGTTATAACGTATCTCTATCGTCGGGCTGTGACCCGTCAGCAGATCGCGTTTCAGCCCATATGGAAGCACCACTAAGGCATAAACTTCGCCTTGAGTCATCGCCCGCTTTGCACTGGCAATATCTTGATAACCAAAAGTTTGAGCCGCCGGACTCGCCTGAACCTGCCTTGTTAGCATGCGGCTAAGCTGGCTTTGATCATGATCCACTATCGCCACCGGCAGTTGTCTGGGCATACCTGCACTGAACAGCCACCATAATGAGATTATCCCCAACAGAGGAATATAGGTGACGAGTGCAAATTGCCAGGGATCATTCCACAGGGCTTTCAGTTCACGCCTTATCAGGCTTGTCATTGAGACTGACACCTTGGGTTATTGCGCCATCAGCGCTGTCATGCCTACTCTAAGATCGGGAATCGTCTTCACGGGACGAAGCTCCATCTCGAAAGTACGCATATCGAAATCATGACCGCTCTCGGTGGCACGCCAAGTGGCGAACTGTCCCATCACACTGATATGAGTTATCGAGAATTCAAATTCTCCTCCCAGGGCTGGGATAAGGATGAGATGCATTTGACCCATCTTAAAGTTTTTCAGCTGATCTTCACGCACCTGAAACACCGCCCAAGCATCGTGTATATCGATGATACTCACCACAGGGAATCCGCTTGGCGCCAGCTCACCGGGCTGTAACAGTACCTCGCTGATCTCACCCGACTTGGGGGCACGCATTTGGCTATCGGCCAATATCGCACTCACCTCATTCACCGCACCTTCAGCCATGCGTGCATTACCGGCGGCCGCAGCCTTGGTCTCTTCACGCGCGCCTTCGGATGCCATTTCATGCATGGCCAAAGCAGCTTGCTCGGTATACTTGGCAGCTTGCCATTGAGTGAACGCCTCATCGCGCTTCTGTCTGGCCAGTACACCTTCGACAAACAAGACTTCGACGCGGTCGTAAGTCGTCTTAGCCAGTGTGGCCGCCGCCTTCGCCTTTAGCCACTGCTCTTTAGAAGCCGTCACTTGCTGCTTTCTGGCACCGGTATCGGCTTCTAACTGCATCGCCTTGGCTGCATCTCTGCCGCCTTCGGCCTGCATTAGTTTTGCACTCAGCTCTGGACTGTCGATGGCAAATAACAGATCGCCGGCTTCAACTCTATCCCCACGACGCACTAACACCTGCTCAACCCGCCCAGGGACCTTGGAAGAGATGTTAAATTCTCTCGCCTCTATCTGTCCCTGTATGCGCTCATTCTGAGGTGTATAGGCCAGTTTCAAACCGTACCCTAATGCTCCTACCAGGCCAATAATTGCCACTACCCCAATAATACGATTAGCCTGCATTGTTACTCTCCTGCATCGTGATATTAGTATGCTTACTAACGCTACGACCTAAAAATTCTTCTAATTGGCCACTGATGGCCATGAGTCTGGCATACGCCTGAATATAACGATATTTCGCACCTAACTGCTGTGTTTCTACCGCAGTAAGCTTTAATTCTGCATCGACTTTTTCAATCGAGGTCGATAATCCCTGACGAAAAGCCAGGTCTCTTAGGCGCTTATTCTCTTGTGCCAAACTAAGAGAGGTCTCCAGTGATAACACCTCCTCCTGCGCCTGTAACAGCTGACGATAGCTTTGATCCAGTAGCAGGCTGAGATCTTGTTGAGTCTGGGCCTTGGTATACCTTGCCTGAAGCAAGGCACTCTTAGCCGCCTGCACCTTGCCACTGCGTCCGTCTCGGGTCAGTAGCGGTACTTTAATTCCTACACCGAGCATCCAGTCAGGCTCCATCTTAGAAAACAGGCTGTCGTCTTCATACAGGGTGTAATTGCCATAGAGAAATACCGTCGGGTGATACTTACCTTTTTCTAGGTCGATCAATCCCTTGGCTTGTTCCTCTTTCGCTTCAAGTAATTTTAGCGCCGGATGCTGAACCATGGTCAGCTGACTCAGACGCGGCAGCGAAGGGGCGTCGGTCAGCATAAAAAGAGCTGATGTTGTATCGACGTTCTGTTCATGCAACATACGGGAGAGGGCGATGACGGCCATCTCCGCCTGACGTCCGGCCCGAGTAAAGTTCACTTTGGCGTTTTCCAATGCAACTTGCGCATTGAGTCGCTCGACTTTCGCTATCTGTCCCTGCTCTTCGAGTTTCTGTGCATGACTGGCATGCTCTTCGAGGGAGGAAACTAATTCACCACGGGTCCGCGCTAACGACTGAGTCACCGCAACGCCATAGTAGCGATCCACCAGTTGAATAAAGAGATCACGGGTAGAGAGCTGTAATTGCTGCTCCTTTTCTATCACATGTGCGGCATGTATTCCCTGAGCCGCAGAGATCTTGCCTCCCGTATAGATAGGCCACATCGCCTGAAGACTGGAACGGAAGATATCTTGTTCGGTAAATTGGGTAACAAACATAGAGCTTGGAATACCGGCAAGTGCACCACCGATAGACGGCGGCAGTGTACTGGGATCCATAGAGGCGAGCGGATTCAGATCGTTAAGATCTAACTCTATCGGCTTTTCGAGTCGGGTATAACTACCGTTGAGACTAATGGAGGGAAGATAAAGATCCTTTCCGGCTTCATGCTCAGCCTCGGCGCGGTTAACTTCCTGAGCACCAGCTTGCAATTTGTCGCTTACAGCCAATAGCTGTTGCCAAGCTTGAGAGAACTCCATCTCTTTAGCCCCAGCCGTGAAAGGCCCTAATGCCGCTAACGACAATAAGGCTATATGTGAAAACTTCATCCCTTTCCCTCTACACCGGTTTAGAGTGTTTACTCTAAATCCCTTCGCAAATGTTAACATTTTTTGAGCTGTAAAAGTAAGAGCCAGCGCCTAAAACCCAGAATCGCCTCTGACTTCTGTACAATGATTCAAACGGCGCTCAGTTTGGGAGCCGAGCGTCCGTTGAACACCATCTTCAGAGATGATTAATTTCCCGAATTATTAAGCCGTGCCGCCGACAGTCAAGCTATCGATCTTCAATGAAGGCTGACCCACACCGACTGGAACGCTCTGGCCATCCTTACCACAGACGCCGACACCTTGATCTAATGCGAGATCATTACCCACCATAGAGATCTGTTTCATCGCCTCGGGGCCATTACCTATCAGAGTTGCTCCCTTAATTGCCTGAGTAACTTCACCATTTTCGATTAGGTAAGCTTCGGAAGCTGAGAAGACAAACTTGCCCGAGGTAATATCCACCTGTCCACCACCGAAGTTAGGGGCATAGATCCCCTTCTTGACCGACTTGATAATATCTTGAGGATCACAATCACCCGCTTCCATATAGGTGTTGGTCATTCTTGGCATTGGCAAGTGCGCATAAGATTCCCGGCGACCATTACCTGTGGGTGATTCCCCCATCAAACGTGCATTGAGCTTGTCTTGCATATAGCCCTTTAAGATCCCATCTTCAATCAAGACCGTCTTTTGGGTTGCAACACCTTCATCATCGATGCTCAGAGAACCGCGACGGTTTGGTATGGTGCCATCGTCGACGACAGTGACTAATGTTGAGGCAACCTGCTGACCGACGAGCCCACTGAATGCACTGCTCCCTTTACGGTTAAAGTCCGCCTCAAGTCCATGACCGACAGCCTCATGAAGCAATACTCCGGGCCATCCGGGCCCGAGTACAACCGGCATATGTCCGGCAGGAGCATCGATTGCATGTAGATTAACTGATGCCTGACGAACGGCTTCGCGGGCAAAGGAGAAACAAGCAGGTAAGCCGGTATCATCGTTATCCATCAAGACTTCATAACCATGGCGTCCACCGCCACCACTGGCACCACGCTCACGTTTATCATTTTCCTCTAAGATCACGCTACAGTTGAATCGCACCAGAGGACGAATATCGGCGGCAAGCGTGCCATCACTCGCCGCAATAAGAATCTCTTCATGTACACCGGAAAGGCTAATAACCACTTGAATGATCCGGCTATCGAGACTACGAATATACGCATCGGCTTGCTTCAACAGAGATATCTTTTTCACCTCTTCCATCGCCGCAATGGGATCTGCGCTCTGATAAAGCGCTTTCGCCTCTTGTTGCTTCCAGGCCTGTACCGATTCACCCGTTCCTGCAGCGGCAATGCTACGTGCCGCTTCGACTGAGGCATTGAGCGCCGCAGGGGTTATCTCATCGGCATAGGCAAAACCGGTTTTCTCACCGGTAATCGCACGCACGCCGACGCCACGTTCGATATGAAAACTGCCCTCTTTTACGATGCCATCTTCTAATACCCAAGACTCATGGCGGCTTCCCTGAAAATAGAGATCGGAAAAATCGACATTATGGCGATGAATGGACTTGAGGTAGCCCTGCAGATCATTCAGTGACTGTCCATCTTGCAGTAAGCTTGCTTCTACTTGAGTTAAAAATGGCATTAATAATTCTCTCTTCTTGCTCGATTGAGCTTATTCTTTATAAAAAGATCTCAGGAAATTGACCCCAAAATTTTATTTAATAGGTAATAATTTCGGTGCCGAAAAACGATTATGCTGTGACACCGGCATCTTTTGCCGTATCTGCTCCAGCTCACTTTTATCCAGTGACGCCTGAACCCAGCCACAACCTGTCAGTTTTTCCGCCTTAATCCGCCCCCAAGGATCGACTATCATGCTCTGTCCCCAGGTCTCTCGGCTCCCCTCATTATGCTGCCCCCACTGAGCGGCGGCTAAAACATAGCATTGTGTCTCTATTGCCCTGGCCTGAATCAAAGGCTGCCAATGCGCGGCGCCCGTCACCTTAGTAAAAGCCGCAGGCAGAGCAATAATCTCGGCTCCAGCCAATCTCAGTGCCCTGAACAGATCCGGAAAACGCAGATCGTAACATATTGCTAACCCTAACTTACCAAAGGGGGTGTCGATTACACTAATCTTATCTCCGGGGCAGAAAGAATCACTCTCACGATATTCTTTAGTTCCATCGGCGACGTCGACGTCGAACAGATGGATCTTATCGTATTCACCCAAGACTTTACCCGCACAGTCAAACAGATAAGTACGGCTATAAACCCTTCCATCGTCTGCAAGCACAGGAATGGTACCGGCAACAAGGT
This sequence comes from Shewanella sp., assembly GCA_004195335.1. Lineage (GTDB taxonomy): Bacteria > Pseudomonadota > Gammaproteobacteria > Enterobacterales > Shewanellaceae > Shewanella. Next base: position 10,076 of record SDWK01000786.1, on the reverse strand, counting down.
AGACATCGAACTGTTTAGCCAGATCAGACATCGCTGTTTTCAGCGATAGTCCCTTATCGAGTGCGTGCTCAACCTGTTGACTCTCATGGCCACCAAACAATAAGCAGCACTCGGGTAACACCACGAGTTGTTCCTCCCCCAAAGTTCGAGGCAGCAGGCTAAGCTGCGACTCGATAAACTGCAGGTTTTGGGCTATGTCTCGACTGCTTTGGCACTGTAACAGGCTGATCTGCATCTATTGCTTCCTTCGGTGTGCGGGTCTCGGTTCGATCTTCATTGCTGGCAGGAGGATACGAATTTTTCATCTCTTTAAAGTCTGGCATCTCAATCACTTTAGGGGCAAGAATTTCAACGCCGGTTCCGGTAATTTTTGCAGGGGCAGAGGACTCATGTATCTCTTGTTTAATCTCTTGCTGAGCAGAACTCAAAGGTTCATTCTCGCCAGCCTTGTGAGGGCCAGACTCTTGAATATCAGATCCTTGACTCTCCTGTCCTTGCTTCTCACCCCCCTGTTTATTAGCAGGCTGGTCCTCTTTAGCACGAGGTAGTGCCGACTCGGGGATCACTATCTCTTTACTTTTCCGCTCCAACTCTTCGAGTTTAGGCTCAGACATGGTTCCCGTTAGTCTGAACCTTAGCTCTGTGATCACTTCAATGACAGGTTCGAGTACTTTAGTCAGTGCAAAAGCACCTATCCCCAGCGTCCAACCACCAGTGGCGAGCAATACCACCGTAGGTACGCTTGAGGCGAGTTGAGGGACGAAGCGAATATCGTAATTCAAGCTTTCGGTCACTAAATCAGTGTAACCTCTAACCTTCATATTTCCCGCGACAGCATCCATCTCGGTATCACGGGTTTTAATGACACCGTTATCTATCTCCAGCGTACCGGTAAATGAATTAAAGTAGAGACCTTTACCAAATACATCGGAGAAATCGAGAGATAACTTTCTCAGCAGAGAATCTAAACTAAATAACGAAAAGATTCTGGCGCCTTTATCACTGACTTCAGACAGGTGCCCTTTACCCAGCTCGAAGTTAACCTTGCCATTGAGCGACTCGAGAGAGAACGCATAGGGGGCTCCCTGCCAGGAGATAGTGGCACCGATTTCAACCGGTGCGTCTTTCAATCCTGGATCCATATCGAGAATCGCTGATAATGCATCAAATTTTGTCGCATCTAACTTAACGTCGAATTTGGTAACATTTTCGCCAGCGCTGTTCTTCCATGCCCCCTTGCCGCTCAGCTTCACTTCGGGCGTGGTCAGAGAAAGGGTTTGTATCTGATATATCCCCTCTTCGGGCGTGCCCTGTAATACCAGGTGGCCCATCGATTTTCCATACAGACGAAAGTCATCGACATCTAATGCGAGAGGCGGCAGGTGGCTTAACACGGTATCAGACTTAAAATCGGCCTTAGCTTCCTCTTTCACTTCGGGTGCCAGATGAAACTTGCTGGCTACCATCTTCAGGCCCTGAGTTGACCAGTCCGGGTAAAAATCTATCCTGCCATCAAACTCTTTCGATTCGGCCTCGAAGCGCCATACCTGCTCGATAGGCTTAGCCGTCATCGTCAATTTAGAGAGTGTTTGCCCCATTAAATTCAGATCGGCAATCTGAGCATCGATACTGATTAAGGGAGGAAAAAATCCTCTAGCGTGTTTTTCCTGCATCGATGCATTCGATTCGAGACTCGATTCCAGTTCAGATTCAGGCGCTGGCTCCATTTCTGACTCGGGCGCAATAGGAACAACACTAGCCTCAGAAGTGGCTGAGGAGATGAAGCGGTTAATAACGGGTAGCCAGGGAGATAACTCTGTTTGAGCAATATCCAACTGCAGATGCCCCTGCTCTCTCTTTAGTTGATCCCCCGGTTTAAAGAGGCGCCCCAGCAGAAGATCGAAGTGGCTTAATTGATCACTCGTCTCGAGATCAAATCCCCCCCAGAACTCCATCTGCTTACCCAGTTTGATCCCCAAGGATGACTGTTTATTGTCACCAATAAGTTCGGCAGATAAGCGGCGTTTCTCATCAGCTGCTTTAGAAAATGGCGCAGGAAGCATCAACTCGGTGCCAAGCAGATCGCTATTAACCTGTGCCTGAATGCGATAGCCCGTCTGATCAAAAATAAGCGTCATGGCGCCATCCCAGTTTATCTCACCGGAATAGAACTCCATCAAGGGATTATCAAGCTCGGCCGGGAGTTCGGCGAGCTGCCAAACGCCCTTTAGATCCAGGTTTAAACCATAATTGTCACGCACCGTCTCGGTATCAAAACTCAATGAAACGGGCTGTTGGTATAACAGAGCGGAGATATCTTTGCCCTTTACAACCTCGTTAACGAAGCTCACCTGACCTGTCACGCCATCGAGTTGTATTCCAGGTTCAGTGATATAAACAGGCGTGTTGTCAAAATTCACTAAGCCACGGATCTGCTCCTCTTCCCCGTCATAGAGAGGAATTGAAAGATCCAGAGTGGCGGTAACATCACCCTGCACCTGAACCACCTCCAACGTAGAGCCAACAGACTCAGCCAGGGGTGAGGCTTGAATAACCGCTGTCGCGGCAATACCTTGGGTTGCCAACTCGGCATCGATCTCGAGTAAGGAACGCGCCCCCAATTCAGGAATGCTGATACTGGCGCCATCGACGACAACATCTAAGAGGTCGCCTTTATTGATCACCAGATCCATGCGGGCATTCTCAAACAGGGCGGATAGCTCCAGGGAGGTGACCGCTGGCCAATCAGGCTGAAACTCAAATTCTGCCTCACTCAGGGTGAAGGCCGCCTGAAAGATACCGGAGTGATCTTTGTATGGGTATTGATTCAATGGCCCATGCCATACCACTCTGGCATCTTGGCTATTGCCCGCAACGAGCCCGGCCTCGAGATACTCGACTAACCCGGCATCCATACCATGTAGCGGGAAATAATTACCCACAGTGGCGACATCATTAAGCTTCACGTCCGCAAGAAGCGCGAGGTGAGTGCTATCTGTAAACCCCATTTTCATGGAAGCGTCTACGCTGATATCTTTATTGCTAAATTGAAGGTGAGGCAGGGTTAACGCACTATATCGGGTATTAAATTGGGCCTCGAAAGCGGCACCATTTAACACAATCGGCGCCTTGAAAGCCGTACCGAAATCTAAGGTGTAGGCTTGCTCTGGCGCGGTAAAATAGAGTGAATCACCATACCAGGCGACCTGCAGGTCTAATGGTTTACTGCCCGGTATGCCGTCAAGTTTTTGCCATTGCAACTGATTTACATCTACCGATACTTGAGGGCGCAGCTCTCCATCCAGAGAGAATTTAATATCATCTAAATAACCTTGGGGGTTTACCGACTGCCAGGTTTGCAGAGCAAGCAGATCAACCGTTGGTAAGAGGGGCAGAAGAGGTAACAGGGTGCTGGTATCTAACCGGTTCAGATAGGCAGATAGCTGTTCATCCTGTTTCTGTGCAACAAAATTGAGGTCAGGCCATGGTCGCTCATTGGTTTCAAACTCAAGCGCACTACTACTCAGCTGCCAACCTTTATCTGTCGGTAGCCACTCAAGCTGGCCGCCTTTGATTTCAAAATGTTGAACTTCTTTGTTTAATTGCCACTCGAGCCAGCTCGGCTCAAACTGAACAAGCCCGGATTCGATCGACCGATTCCCTAGGCTCAACCAGGCCTGCAGATTCACTACGCCTTCCAGCGCCAATTTACTCTTCTTATCATATGGGTTCTTCTGTCTGGAGGCCCATTCGCCTAAATCCAAAGAACTGGCCGCTAGATAAACTTGCCCTATAAGACTATCGGGCCTAAAACCATTGCCATCAATCTCCAGCGATAGAGAGAGCAGCTCAACCTCAGAGGCTTTTTCATCGAGATAAAGCTTTCCCTGACCCTGATGTTTGCCGTTCCTATTTTGCCATCTCAAATCCTTGACATAGATAGGGCTAAAATCATGGTTTTTGCTGAGTAACTGTAAGCTCGCCTCTGTTATCGAGAAGTGCTCTAACTGCTCCAGCAGCAGACTATACAGCCAGTCGGTATCGGTTTCTGCCGCTGCGGTTGAAGGACCTACCTGATTGAGTTTATCGATATCGAGCCCGACCTGGACCCCTTCGAAAATAACATTTTCGATCTGGGGACTGGTCGTCATCAGGCTCTCCCAGAAGTCGAGCTTGACATGGACGTTACGAATTATCAGGGTAAACGGCAAGCGTTCCTGAGGAGGGAGTACTAAATTTTTTACCGTTAAGGCGGGACCAAAGGCTTGCCACTCGGCGCTTAGCTCACCGACATTAACCTGAACTTGGTACTGATCTTCAATATATTTGACCAGTTCTTGTCTTACTTCTGCGAGCTGAGGTAAGAGCCCTCGAAACAGGCTCACAGCCAAGGCAAACAGCACTAATATTATCGCTAGAATTTGCCAGCAGAAACGGCTAAATTTACGAGGACAGAATTGACGAGGCACTACATTATTACCACATCAAACTTGTCTTGCGCATACATAGGTTCATTTTGAAAACGCACACGTTTCCCGATGTACACACCTAATTCTGCAACCAGATGACCCTCTTCTCCCGTCAAACTGTTAAAGACGCCAGGAGAACAATAGACTAAGAATTCGTCGGCATCGTAACTACGATTTAATCGAATGATCTCTCTGAAAATTTCATAAGAGACCGTTTCAACCGTTTTCAAACTGCCGGTGCCCAAACAGGCTGGACACTCTCCACATAACACGTGCTCTATACTCTCTCGAGTTCGTTTACGCGTCATCTCGACTAAGCCGAGGCCTGAGAAACCACTGACATTGGTCTTAACCCTGTCAGCGGACAAGGCCAGCTCCAAACTCGCAAGGACGCGCTTTTGGTGGTCACCTTTCAACATATCGATAAAGTCGATAATAATGATGCCACCCAGGTTCCGCAATCTGAGTTGACGCGCGATAGCCTGTGTAGCTTCGAGGTTAGTATTAAAGATGGTCTCTTCGAGATTTCGGTGGCCAACGAAAGCACCGGTATTGATATCCACAGTGGTCATCGCTTCGGTTTGATCGATAATCAAATAACCACCGGATTTAAGCTCGACTTTACGACCAAGGGCACGCTGGACTTCATTTTCAACATCATACAGATCAAAGATAGGAACCGGGCCGTTATAGTGTTCTATCTTCTCGGCAATCTCAGGCATAAACTCCTCAGAAAATGCCTGTAACTCTTCGAATGTCTCAGTCGAATCCACTCTAATTTGATCTAATTCGGTGCCGACAAAATCACGTACGATACGAACAGGCAAGGCTAAATCTTGATAAAGCAGCGACACCCCTTTACGCTTACGACGCTCACTCACCTTGCCCCAAACACGACGTAAAAATGCAGCGTCCTGAACCAACTCTTGCTCGCCAGCACTTTCCGCAGCAGTACGAATGATAAATCCGCCATCTTCATCGACAAAGGGTTCTGTCAATTTTTTGAGGCGTGACCGAACATCTTCAGATTCGATTCGCTGAGACACACCCACATGGCTTGAGCCGGGCATAAACACCAGATAGCGAGAGGGAAGCGTTATATCGGTCGTCAGGCGGGCGCCTTTGGTTCCTAGGGGATCTTTCACCACCTGGACCATGATATCTTGACCTTGACGAACTAACTCATTGATATCACGTACGATAAAATTGCCTTTTTCAACATCTGCTACACATTCCGTATGTGGAACGATATCTGAAGCATGCAAAAATGCCGCCTTATCCAGGCCAATATCGATAAACGCCGCCTGCATACCCGGAAGTACCCGGCTGACCTTTCCCTTATAGATATTGCCGACGAGGCCACGTTTCATCCGCCTCTCAATGTGGATTTCCTGCAAAACGCCATGTTCTACCAAAGCGACACGCGCTTCGGTCGGCGTCACATTGATTAATAGCTCAGAACCAATTTTTTGCTGTACTCTGTTTCTGACGATACGACTCATATTCATACTCACTTAAAATTGGGTTCTAAGCTACGAGTTTCGAGCTACGGGCATTAAAGCTTATTTGCCTTGCTCGCAACTTTCTTAGCAGTATTCGTAGCTCGTAGCTGCTTTAAACTATAAAATTTTCATCTCTTTGAGCAGTTCTCGGGTCTCTACCATTGGCAAGCCCACTACGGCCGAATAACTGCCTTCGATACGCTCAACAAAGCTGCCGCCTAATGCCTGGATCCCATAAGATCCCGCTTTATCCATCGGTTCGCCGGTGGCAATATAGGCCAGAATATCTTGCTCACTGAGCTCACAAAACTGTACTTTGGTCTCAACCAGACGTGTCAGTGTCGTTTTACCATCGGTTAAGGCCACCGCCGTCATCACACTATGAATCTGTCCCGATAATTCGGTTAACATCTTCAGCGCATCGGCTCCATCGATTGGCTTACCCAGTATCAGCTCTCCTAACACCACTATAGTATCAGAACCTAACACTACAGGAGCAGTCAGATTATCACACAGGGCTAAGCCAGCTTCGGCTTTCTCTACGGCAAGACGAGAAACAAACACTTGTGGCGACTCCTCCACCTGATGAGTTTCATCAATATCGGCAGACAGGGTATCGAAGCTAAATCCGCTAGCTGAGAAACCAAGCTGCGTCAGCAACTCTTTACGGCGCGGAGAGGCTGAAGCCAATATTAATCGAGCTGAACCATTCATTTTTTATCTCACCTTATATAAACGTCTGACACGACGTAGAATCCAAAATACCCAAGGCCAGATTATGAGGCTAGAGATGGCGGGCAAAAACAGCCCCACATCGAATGTGGCCGTTTCAACCACAAATTGAACCCAGAAGATGACTAGATGATATAAACATATCAAACTGGAGATCATCAGTGCCTGCTGCCACATGGGGAAGTTACGTAACCGCTGAAAATGCAACACCACCACATAGACGACTAAGGAGATCGATAACGCTCTAATACCTAGATGCGCACCCAACATGATGTCGAGCAGCACGCCTAAGAACCAGGCCGATAAAATATTATATCTATGAGGCAATGCCATAGCCCAATAGATAATGACCAGCAGTAGCCAGTCGGGACGCCATGGCTCGACGAGATCGGGCAATGGCATAATCTGAAATAACATGGCGACCAAGAAACTCAACCATACCACCCAGCGACCATTGGCAATGTGCATACTCATTGGCTCACCTCAGAGGTTTTCGGCTTCGATTCTAAGGTATTTTCTGGGCTTGAACGCTCACTGGTTTTCAAACTCTGATCCTGCTCATTAGTTAGAGAGTCGTCGGGCCAGAGCAGCAGCAAGTAACGAATTCTATCGAGTGCGGCCAACGGCTGAGCGATTACACTGGCATAACTTTGTCCGTCATCTTTAACCACGCTCATCACTCTAGCAACGGGGTAACCTTCAGGGAAACGATTACCCAGCCCCGAAGAGACTAAGAGATCGCCAACCCTGATATCTGTACTCTTAGAAACATAACTGAGCTCGAGTTCATCGAGCACACCCGTCCCTTTCACAACAAGACGCACGTCGTTGCGCGTCACTCTTACGGGAATACCATGGGTCACATCGGAGATCAGTAACACCCTGCTTGTTAGCTCACTGACCTGCACCACCTGTCCTACCACGCCTTGGGCGTCGACAACGGGCTGGCCGACGAATACGCCACTCATGGCACCGTGATTGAGCACGACATATTGATGGTAGGGATCGCTGGCAACTTCCATCACCTCGGCGACCACTTTCTTCGAATCCATATGCACAGGAGAGCCCAGCAATGCGCGTAAACGGTCATTTTCCTGTCTCAGGTGCTCGAAGCGCTGTAAACGTTCACTCATCAGAAGTTGCTGTCGCAATAACTCCTTGTTCTGTTTCGCCAGCATATTTCGAGTCGCGAGACTCTCGGCCGACCAATCTAAGAGGGCACCGGGAACGTTAGCAACGAATTGAAGAGGACTTAAAACAGATGAGACGGATTTGCGAACGGGATCGAGTCGATTATTGGCTACGATGAGAATCACCGACAATATAATTGCCAGTGTCAGCCTGAATTGGTTTGAAATACCTCGTGCAAAAATGGGTTTCATAAAAAACTATAAAATGGTTTCGAAATACTCAATAAGCATTCAAGGGGTCATAAAACAATTATCAGGTCTTCACAACCTACAACGATAATGAGGAACAGAAAAAATAAGGCGGTTAAACACCGCCTTATTCGTACCAAATTAGTTTTCTTCGGAGAAGAGATCACCACCATGCATGTCGATCATCTCTAGCGCCTTACCGCCGCCACGAGCAACACAAGTTAGTGGGTCATCGGCAACCATCACAGGAATGCCCGTCTCTTGCATCAACAGACGGTCCAGATCGCGAATCAATGCGCCACCACCGGTTAATACCATACCGCGTTCAGAGATGTCTGACGCCAACTCAGGCGGAGATTGCTCGAGGGCAACCATAACGGCACTAACGATACCCGATAACGTCTCTTGCAGCGCCTCAAGGATCTCGTTGCTGTTAAGCGTGAAACTGCGCGGTACACCTTCGGCTAAGTTACGGCCGCGTACTTCGATTTCAAGCACTTCATCACCTGGATACGCCGTACCAATTGTATGCTTGATACGCTCTGCGGTCGCTTCACCAATCAGGCTGCCGTAGTTACGACGCACATAGTTGATAATCGCATCATCACACTTATCACCACCGATGCGAACAGAAGATGAATACACCACACCGTTAAGTGAGATAATCGCCACTTCGGTAGTACCACCACCAATGTCGACAACCATAGAACCTGTCGCTTCAGATACAGGCAGACCCGCACCGATTGCTGCGGCCATAGGCTCTTCGATTAAGTAAACCTCACGAGCGCCGGCGCCCATTGCAGATTCACGAATAGCACGACGCTCGACCTGAGTTGCACCTACTGGCACACAAACCAAGACCCGAGGGCTGGGACGAAACACGCTGTTGTTGTGCACTTGCTTGATAAAGTGCTGCAGCATCTTCTCTGTCACATAGAAGTCGGCAATCACGCCGTCTTTCATCGGACGGATAGCCTGAATATTGCCTGGAGTACGACCCAGCATCTGCTTAGCTTCAGTACCGACAGCTGCCACGGACTTCTGTCCGCCACTTCCTCGTTCGCCACGAATTGCGACAACAGAAGGTTCATTAAGCACGATCCCCTCTCCGCGAACGTAAATTAAGGTGTTAGCCGTACCCAAATCGATCGAAAGATCGTTAGAAAAAATGCCACGCAGCTTCTTGAACATGTAACCAGCCTGTCTCTGTGGAGTCGGAAAAAAGAAAAATCAGGTAACTCTATCAACGACACCCTAATGACACAAGAGCGATGAGGTTAACATTTGCTAATGAAGCGATTTTTTTTTAATTATCAGAGAAAAAAGAGAAAACAAGGACGGACAGCGTCTTCAGAAGACGGGATGAGCCTTGAAAGCGCAAGTCCTGAAAGAGAAAAGCCCACTCTGGAAGAGCAGGCCGTTGAAAATCGAGCGGTGGTACATGCCTTAGCTTATCACTAACTCACTTCAGTTTACTTCCCGCCAGTAGATCACCTTGTCGTGGCCACGATAGGTGCCGAAGAAGGCACTAGCCCTTGGATCTGATAAGGCACCATCATTATCCCAATTCCAATACCACTGCAGCCATAATGGAACTTCTAGAGGCGCGGTGACTTGGCCACGATATCGATTTGGCGTTGCGATCAAAGACTGCCATAACAGTTCGAATCGCCCTTGAGAGAAGTCACTGTTCGGCACTGTATTAGTGCCTCTTGTTCGAGCCACTGCCTGAGGTGAAACGAGTGCCGGATTATAAATCACACCTGCTGTAGGAAGTGCTACAGAGATAATATCTGTACAGTTATCTAAAGTATTCACAACCCACTGAGCGCCATCCCAATACTCTGCTGTCACAGGCATTCTCAAGGTCTCAGTTTCCGGACCATACGCATTTTCCAATACGATACGGCCATGACGATAATGCTGGGTAGTTATCTGTTTAACATTGCAACTGCTTGAAACGGAACAGTCATCTGCTGTACCCGCATTCATAT
>SDWK01000329.1 GCA_004195335.1 Shewanella sp. | reverse complement strand
GCCCTTTTTTAGAGCCCTTTAGTAAGGAACGGGGAGGTAGCAATAGTTTTTTTATAAAGCCTTCCCGTTTTCTTTTTTCTGGAGATAATTTCATTTAAATCTAAATATGAAGGAGTTAAAAATGGCAGAAGCAAAAGGATTGATGAAACCGGTAAAGCTGAAAAATGAGCTGGCAGAGTTTCTGGGAGCAACAGAACTTCCCAGGACAGAGATCACCAAAAAACTATGGGACTATGTTAAAGCGAATAAACTTCAGACAAAGACTGAAAATGGAAAGCCTGAGAACGCAGGCAAGTTCATTGTGGCTGATGCGAGTTTGCTCCCGATCTTCAAAAACACAAAATCCAAAAGCAAATCAGGCAAGGTCACTGACCTTACAAATCTGAAAGAAGGCCAGACGATCAACATGATGCAGATGGCCGCTGTTGTCGGCGCAAACATAGAATAAGCTTAAAGTGTCGAGCCTGCATATGAATATCGATATGGTCAAGAAACAAACTGTAATCCGCCGTTCTTTATAATAACAAGGAACCGCTATTTGGGCAATATTTCGGTGGAATTATCAAAATGAAATGAAGTGGTATAAGAGGGTAAAATCTTATTTCCGATTTTTCTGGAAGCTTTTACGTAAGAAAATCGTCATCTTGATCAAGATACATCTCATACTGCCAGCGCTCTTCGACAAGCTTATCAGGCACATCTGATAAAAAATACGCTTCTGCAGCATCTCCATATGAATATGAATAACTGCTTCGACCTTCTGAACGTGTGAGGATTAATTCATTCTTTGCCCTGGTCATGGCAACATATAATACACGCCGTTCTTCTTCCTCTTCATCCTCAGCACCTAAACTGCGAATGTGAGGATACATTCCCGGTTCAACACGAATAACATAACAAACAGACGATTCTGTACCCTTGCCACTGTGAACTGTTATCAAAGTTACCACATCCTGGTTTTCCAATCTTGATACAACTGTTGATGTTATCGGATCCAAAGTATATGTCTCGATAAATCTCATTAGACTTCGATATCGTTCCGCGAGTCTCACCAGCAAGTCAAAGTCCTTTTTTCGCAGATCCCATTTATCGTATTTCTCAGACAGGATAGGTTTCAGGAATTCTGCACCTACACGCAATGCTTTGGTTGGTTCATCCCAGTATTTTAATATCGTTTTAGGTCCATTTACAATTTTCTGTTGATCCTTTTTAAGCTTGTTAGATAATTGGTCTAACGCTTCATTCATAGTTCCCATTTCTTTCATCGATGATATTAGGCGCGCTGCAGTGACGTCACCAATTCCTGGCCAAAGTGTCAAATATCTAATCCAGGCAAGCTCATCATTATTACTTGCCGCTGCTCTAACTAAACAAAGAAGATCTTTGACATGGGCAGCTTGCAAAAAACTTATCCCACCGATAAATATGTATGGAATATTTTTTCAATCAACATCGCTTCCACACTTCTTGAACCCCAGGCAGTCCTTGTAAGAATCATATGTTCGTTCCATAAAGATCCTGCCAAACTGTTCTGTGTGGGTGATGATGCCCAAAGTATCTATGCATTCCGGGGAGCTGATTTTAGAAACGTTCATTCTTTTAAAAAGCGAATTCCTGATTCAGTCATTCTTAAGCTTGAAGATAATTACCGTTCCACACAGGAAATCTTAGATATTTCCAACTGGCTACTAAAAGAATCTCCTTTGAAATATAACAAGAATCTCAAGGCTCAGCGGGGGACCGGCACTAAACCCCTTCTGGTTGATTTTGACAGTGATCTTGATGAAGCCAAATGGATCGCCGAGAATCTTATCGAGCGCCATGAAACAGGATCTTTATGGAATGATCATATGATTCTTACAAGGACTGCCTGGGGTTCAAGAAGTGTGGAAGCGATGTTGATTGAAAAAAATATTCCATACATATTTATCGGTGGGATAAGTTTTTTGCAAGCTGCCCATGTCAAAGATCTTCTTTGTTTAGTTAGAGCAGCAGCAAGTAATCATGATG
>SDWK01000057.1 GCA_004195335.1 Shewanella sp. | reverse complement strand
GTCCAGGTCCCTATGGAACTTGATCGGCTTACCGTTTTTATCGAGTTTGCCTTCAGGCGTATCATGCCTATCTCTCGCATTTTTAATTTTAACATTCTGAAACTTATTCACTAATGCCAATCGTCTCCCACCTTACCTCTGTCCACTCACGCTATGATACCCGCATTTTCCTGAAAGAATGTCGATCCCTTTCCAGTGCAGGTTTCCGGGTATCACTAGTTGTTGCTGACGGTAATGGCGATGAAGTAAATGATGATGTGAACATCTTTGACGTAGGTGTTTCTCGAGGCCGTTTGGATCGAATGTTCAAGACCACCCAGCGAGTATTTGAGAAGGCACGTGCGTTGGATGCGGTTATTTATCACCTGCATGACCCCGAACTAATCCCGATCGGGTTAAAGCTTAAGCGGTTGGGCAAGACTGTTATTTTTGATGCCCATGAGGACGTCCCCAAGCAGATGTTGGGTAAGCCTTATTTGAATAGACCTGCCAAGTGGTTGCTGTCCAAGGTGTTCGAGGCTTATGAAGCTTGGGCGTGCAAGAGGCTCGATGCAGTAATCACTGCGACGCCATTTATTCGTGACAAGTTCCTCGCCATAAATCCCAAGAGTATCGACATTAACAACTTCCCCATGCTAGGTGAGCTCGCTGCGGGTACGACTGACTGGGCTCAAAAGGAAAACCAGTTGTGTTATGTGGGCGGCATTGGCTCCATCCGCGGTATTAAGGAGATCGTCCAGGCAATGGCGTTTGTGGAAGGCGGTGCTCGCTTGCAGCTGGGTGGGCGCTTTGCTGAAAAGAACGTAGAGGCAGAGGTAAGGGCTTATGCAGGTTGGCATGCAGTGGATGAGTTGGGGTGGCTTGATCGTGAAGGTGTGCGTGCTGTTCTTAATCGCTCTGTTGCCGGCTTGGTTACACTTCATCCCGTCATCAATTATATCGATGCTCTGCCGGTAAAGATGTTTGAGTATATGAGTGCAGGTGTTCCAGTTATTGCCTCCTACTTTCCTCTGTGGCGTGAGATTGTCGAAGGTAATCAGTGTGGTCTGTGTGTAGACCCAATGAAACCAGAATCGATAGCTGTTGCCATAGATTTTTTGATAAATAATCCTGAAAAAGCTGAGCAAATGGGTAGAAATGGCCAACGAGCTGTGCAGGAAAAGTACAATTGGGACATTGAAGAGGCCAAATTGCTTAAATTTTATCAAAATTGGACACAATAGAGGGTCATATGAAGGTTCTTACTATAATAGGTGCACGACCGCAGTTTATTAAGGCCAGTGTGGTTTCTAAGGCTATTTTGGGCCAGTCCGCCTTGAGAGAAGTGATCGTTCACACCGGTCAGCACTTTGACAGAAATATGTCTGAGATCTTTTTTGATCAGCTTGGCATCCCCCGGCCCAACTACCAGTTGGATATCCATGGCGGTTCTCATGGTGAAATGACCGGGAGGATGCTGTCCGAGATTGAGAAGGTAATTGTTACCGAAAAACCAGATCGAGTATTGGTCTATGGCGATACCAATTCCACTCTGGCGGGAGCTCTGGCTGCGTCTAAGCTGCATGTTCCCGTGGCACACATCGAGGCGGGTTTGAGGAGTTTCAATATGCGGATGCCTGAAGAGATCAATCGTATTTTGACTGATCAGGTGAGTGATATGCTCTTTTGCCCCACGAAGACCGCGATAGACAATTTGATGCGAGAAGGGTTTGAGCGCAAGCCTGTTGAAGTGCTTAATGTGGGTGACGTTATGCAGGATTCCGCGTTGATGTTCGCGAAACTTGCCGTACCACCTGAAGGTTTTGAGATTGAGGCCGGTTTCCTGTTAGCCACTCTGCATCGGGCTGAAAATACGGATGACCCCGCTCGACTGACCGCTATTGTAAGTGCCTTGAATGAGGTACACAGTACGATTGCTCCAGTTGTGTTGCCTTTACATCCGCGCACACGTGCCTCGATATTAAAGGCGGGCCTCGATTTGGATGTACATATCATTGACCCGGTGGGGTAT
>SDWK01000866.1 GCA_004195335.1 Shewanella sp. | reverse complement strand
ATCGATGGCCATGTAAACTCCTCAGAAGGCGGGGTCTCGGTGTACCCCTGAATGGCCATCTACACAATCTTTTTTACACCCTCACATAACCCTACATCACCATCCACGCATCAAATCAGCCCTCTTCGGTCAATAATCCAAGGCCGACAGCAAACATACCGCTACTAAGCCTCTTCTTTCTGAATCCCTTCTCAGCAAGGGCCTGACCGAAATTCTTCAGGTTTAACACCTGATCTACAGAGTCAGCAGCCCATTCCTGATACGCTTCATAAAGGCTACCTATACGAGCACGACATCCGCTTGCCCTCACACAGCACTCGGCAAGGAACGTTTCTACCTGATCATTATCGGCAAGGTATTCATCTGTGGCCTTTTTAACCGTTTCGGGAACTCCCAAGCCCTCTTCCTGCCACTTGTAGCAACCCTCAACCATCCAGTTAAGGATACCAGGCGCTTCATTTAGCAGTTTACGTTGCAGTTCATCGTCGATCTGATCAGCAGGTACGGTGTAATTGAATGGGATCATCCTAATCCTTCTAGCGATTCCTAGGTCGGTTCCTGTAATCTGAGGCTTATAGTTTGTGGCAAAGAAGATCTTGAACTTCGGCTCAAATTCCACTTGGCTGGTCTGATAAAGCCCCCGGCAAGAGATGACCTCCCCTCCGGTTAGTTGTTTTATCAATGCCTCGGCCAACTGCTGACCTTTCTCGCCTTCTGAGGCAGTTACAAATCGCGCTCCACGAAGGGCCATCAGATCACTTCTTGGTGCACCACCATCATTATTCCGGCGCGTCATCAATGTCTCAGGTTGCGCCTGTGCTGTATAGTCACCAAGGATTTTCTTCACGGTATTGAGGAATGTGCTCTTCCCGTTTCTACCTTTGCCCCAGAGTATAAACATGCATTGCTCCGATGTTGCTCCTGTCAGGGCATAGCCCATAGCCTTCTGGATATACATCAGTAAGTCTTCTTTCCCTTTGAAGATTTGAGATAAGAACTTAATCCAATTAGGGCATGTGGCAGCAGGGTCATATTCAGTCGGTGCGATCTTGGTCAGTAGATCCTCACGGTCATGCGGGTAGAATGTTTTCATTTTCAGATTTAGGGTCACGTTAGAGAGATTCAGCAGGTAGTCGTCTCTGTCCAGCCAGCTGGAAAATGTAGAGACTTTCTTATTGCTCTTCGCCATATTGATCATTTCTCGGATGCGGTTACCTGAATGACTCTGCTTGCTCCATTTCATTATCTCGGCCTGATTTTCGTGCGAACTCTCATCTATTATTTCAGAATGGATGGTGCGCACCGTATCCTGAGCGTGGGCCTCAACCTCCTTGGTGCAATCTGGCAACCACCGGTTCCCTTGCCAGATCAACCAACGACCAAGATCATGGCAGTGCCTTACGTCTTTGGAGTGCTGGCTCACAAACCGGTCTGCATTGCCAAGATCAGTTAGGCTGAATGTTGCTGTCTTGTGGCCTTGTCCATCTTCTCTTGTTTTATTCAATGTAAATAACTTTCTGCTGTAATCAGCATGTTGTACGGAGTTTCGTTGTGCAGTACCTCCGAACGGGTTGTTGAAACACGAAAGGCGATGCTTAGAATTCTAAGTTTCGCCTTTTCCATTTATTGTTCTACGTTTTCCCGCCGCATGTTGCAGGGGCCTTATTCTTTACTTTTCACATGCTTACCTCCTTTATTGGTGGGTTTAAGTACGCTCAAAATTGATCACCCCAACGATACAAACAGAAATACCTGTGGGCCCCAAAGGGTCACGGGTAGTGTGTTGGTATTTTAATAATGGAAGAAGGGTGATGCCGAGCGGGGTGGAGCGCTAAGCCATACCTGCTGCATAGTCTTGACTACAAAGAGTGCTGCCAGAGAAAGTCGCTAGCCGCTAGGGAAATAACTCTCACGGAGCATGTCGCTAATTCTTGATATCGCTATTTACTTAACAATATCAATAGCTTAACACTGAAAATTCCTTATGTCAATCTGGGTTGTTCGCTATATAGC
>SDWK01000330.1 GCA_004195335.1 Shewanella sp. | reverse complement strand
CAACCATTCCATCATCCATTCGCCTTGAATTAGTTGCAAAAAAACACGCTGAGTAGACCACTTTCTTATACCGATTGGTATTAATTCACTGAATGAAAAGGCGTTAACATGATTTTCAAGAGAGTCGACCACGTAGAAATTGTGCCCCGAGACCCACACATCACCATAGGGTTCTTCGTTAATATTTTGGGGTTCAGAATTAAGAGTCGAACAAAAGTCGATATGCCACCGATGCAGGAGGTCATTTTTCTTGAGTTAGGCGACACTGTCGTTGAGATCATTGCCACTGTGGCTCCTCACCCAAAATCAGAGGCTCCCTGGCAGGTAGGTTATCGGGCCATAGCACTTGAAGTTGACGATATGACGAAGGCAGTCAATTACCTCAAAGCTAAAGGCATACCTCTGGCTGTCGAGCCTGTCGATTTAGGCGGTTCCTATCGCGCAGAGATAAGAGATCCTGACGGACTGATTATCGAACTCAGGCAGTGGAAACGCTAGTTCCTACTCATCGCCGTTCGGGAAGCAATAAACACTCGGCCCCATCCGGAACGTGGCAGGCTTCCCTCTCCTTCCTTTCCATTTCCTTCGGCATTTAGGCTCCCAAAGCCGACTTCGGCCAATTGAATCATCTTAATCTTGTCAAACTCTAGCTAAGGGGACTCGTCATAGTAATTTGGGCGATAAAAGCTCATTAACAGGGGTTAGGTTCGAGATTAACCATTTTTAGTCTAAGTCTGACCATGTAATGCCACTTTGAGTTGATTAACATTAGAGTCAGAAAAAAGGCTGAGTATGATTCAAACGATGGCTACCGCTTCGATACTCCTCCCCGTTATCAAATATCATCTTGCTAAGCCGAAAGGAGCTTTCTATGAACAAAAAACATGTTGCAGTTATTGGTGCTGCGGGCCAGGTCGGTACGCCACTAACTAAAGGCTTACTCTCATTAGGCCATCAGGTCACCATCATTTTTCGCGCACGCGGCCCACAAAATGATGCCAAATTGACTGAGTTCGCAACTCTGGGCGCGACACTTGTCGAGTGTCCGAATATGAAAGATGTCAACGCACTGGCAAAGGCGCTGAGAGGCGTGGATACCTTTGTAGCCAGCGTGCCCGGCTCGAAGGAGATCATCCAGGAGTTCGAACCCGTTTGGCTTGAAGCGGCGGTTAAAGCCGGTGTAAAACGATTTGTTCCTACCGAGTTTGGCGCTCATACCCAAGCGCTGGAGATGGGGGATGGTGAGATCTTCGACCAGAAGAAACGTTTCCACGATAAACTTATGAACTCAGGTTTAGACTGGACCCTTTTTTACAACGGCGGCATCTTCGACTACTTCCTGCCAAATTTAAGGTTTTTCAGCAAGATCACCACTTTTGGTAACCTTGACATTCCTATCTACACTCACGATATCGAAGATATTGGCTACCTCGCCGCCATGGCCGTGACCGATGATCGCACGCTAAATAAGTGTGTTCAGTTAGATTACAACGCCCTGACTCAAAATGAGATGTTAGCTCAGCTCAAACAAAACTGGCCAGACACTCAATTTGAATACGAGCACTTCTCTACTGAGTACATCACTGAGAAGAAAGAGAGTTCGGGTGATGAAGTGACGGCAAAGAAAGGGTCCGAAACCGATAAGGAGCGTTGGGGGATCAACTATGTTATCTATGTCATCGATAAGCTTGCCGCATTCAACGACCAGACTCTACGTGCCAGTGAGATCTATCCAGACTACGTATGTAAACGCCCGGAAGATGCATTAAAGGATGCAAAATTTATCTTCGAAGATTAATAGTTAATGGTTAAGAGATAATCTCCGGATTATCTCTTTTTTCAATCATAGCGGAAGTCTAACTTACGTTCAGCCTGACAACTTGATGTGACGATTTAATCCATATCGGCACACATGATGTAATAAAAATAGACTCTCTTATGAATACTTGGCTTACCTTACTTCCTCCTTGTCTCGCGATATTACTCGCCATTACCACAAGACAGGTCTATGTAGCTCTTTT
>SDWK01000325.1 GCA_004195335.1 Shewanella sp. | reverse complement strand
GATATTGCCAAATACACCGGATATGACACCCGCGACAAATAAACTTTTGCGATTTACCTTTAAGTTGAATTTCATCAGGCTGAGAATCACGGCAGCGGCAACGATCCCGGCGATTGCCAGTCCCAAGATAGCTTGAGGGGCAAATATCAATAAACCCGCGCCAATAAAACCGCCAGGAATACGGCCGAGCAGAGCATACTGCAGCCCGTTAAACTCCAGTGCGCTACGCTCTCTAAACAATGTAAGCAATGAAATAGAAAACCCCATAAAAATAACGGGAGCTGGCACCAGTTGTGGATCAACGAGATAGAGCAAGGGGGTTGCGACGACCGCCAGACCGAAACCGATAATACTTTGGGTGAGGGCACCGAAGAAGATGATGATCGAGGCTAAGAGTAAGGTGGTTGGGTCGATTATTGAAAACACTGCATTTTCTCTCGGTTAAGCCTGTGGCTCACTTTAAGTGGCTAAAAACCAATTGACTCATTGCCATTCGTGAATGGCAGAATCAAACAGGGATCGCATAGCGATCCCTGAAATTGACTGAATAAGAGTGAGTGTTACTCTACATCTTCCCACTCAATTCCCATCTCATCCATCAAGCGTTTCACCTCGGCTGGAATACTGTCAGGTTTATCTTTAGACAGATCTTCATCATTTGGCAACGGCTGACCGGTATAGGCATGTAAAAATGCTTCACACAGGAGTTCACTGTTAGTCGCGTGGCGCAGGTTATTAACCTGACGACGAGTTCGCTCATCAGTCAGTACCTTAAGCACTTTCAAGGGAATTGACACGGTAATCTTCTTTACCTGTTCATTCTTCTTGCCGTGTTCAGCATATGGGCTGATATAATCGCCATTCCACTCAGTCATTGACTCACCTGTAAATTCAAAATTCGGGGCAGATTTTAACCCTTTAATTTGTACAGTCAAATTATTGCCTCTTATTTGCGACAATTGCAAATAGATTTCTATATGTTCGGACGTCTAAACGGCTATATTTTGTTGACGATGGCCTTCACGTTAGGTATATTCGGACGTCTAGACATCTATTTGTGTCAATTGAAATGAAGTATGATGTTCAGTAAATAGTTTAGGAGCCGTAGATGACCGAACGTAAGTTAGCCACAATTGCAGTCCGTCAAGGGATTGAGTCCGACACTCAACATGGTGCAGTCGTGCCACCAATCTACCTTTCTACAAATTATTCTTTCGATGGACACAAGAATCCCAGAGATTTTGATTATAGTCGTTCGGGTAATCCGACACGTTCAATCCTTGGGGATGCTATCGCCGGATTAGAAAAGGGCGTTACAGGTGTAGTGACGTGCACTGGGATGGCCGCTATTACCCTGGTGACGAGTCTGTTAGGTCCTGATGACTTATTAGTGGTTCCCCATGACTGCTATGGGGGCAGCTATCGCCTGTTTACCAATTTAGCGAAGAAAGGTCAGTTTAAGTTAGTTGTTGTCGATCAGAGTGATGAGTTAGCCCTCCAAGATGCCATAGCGCAACATCCTAAGATGGTCTGGCTTGAGACGCCTTCGAATCCTTTATTGCGTGTGGTCGATATCGAAGCCATTGCGACAGCGAGCCATGCTGTCGATGCTTTGGTGGTGGTAGACAACACATTCCTTTCGCCTATCTTGCAACAACCCTTGCTGCTCGGGGCGGATATCGTTATTCATTCTACGACCAAATACATCAATGGGCACAGTGATGTGGTTGGCGGCGCCGTGGTGACGAAAGATGAAGCGTTAGGGGAGTTATTGCACTGGTGGTCAAATACCTTAGGGCTGACCGGCTCCGCGTTCGATAGCTACCTGACACTGCGTGGTATTCGCACGCTTGCCGTCCGCATAAGAGAGCATCAAGCGAACGCCCAAAGAGTACTGGATACTTTGATAGCGAGTCCGGCGGTCGAAAAAATTTATTATCCGGGTCTTAAAGATCATCCAGGTCATGAGATTGCCGCTAAACAACAAAAAGGCTTCGGCGCTATGCTAAGTTTCGAGCTTAAG